>CAYQQT010000102.1:8390-9686 GCA_964419375.1 uncultured bacterium | reverse complement strand
GCCTGATGGACCTCACGCTGGCCCGGCAGGACGGCGTCGCCACCGTCACGCTGAATCGTCCCGAGCGCCGCAACGCCCTCAGCGACGACCTGCTCGAGCGCCTGGCCGGCGTCTGCGCAGAGCTGCGCGACGACGCCGGCACCCGCGTCGTCGTGGTGACAGGGGCGCCGCCCGTCTTCTCGGCGGGCGCGGACGCGGGCCTTCGCGCCTCGATGTCGCTCGCGGAGCAGCGCGAAGCGTTCCGCGCCACGCGGACGAATTTCCTGCCGCTGTTCTGCCGCGTGCTCGAGGCGCTCGAGGGGCTCCCGCAAGCGACGATCGCGATGATCAACGGTCACGCCGTCGGCGGGGGCTGGGCGTTGACGCTGGCCTGCGACTTCCGCTTCGCCGCGGCGGACGCGCGCTTCTGGATCCCGGAGGTCGACCTCGGCATCCCGCTCGCCGCCGAGATGACGGCGCGCTTCGTCCGCCTCGCCGGCCCCGCCCGCACGAAGGAGATCGCCATGGAGGGGCGGCGCTACGCGGCGGACGAGGTCCGGGATCTCGGACTCGTCCATCGCGTCGTGCCGGGAAGCGGGCTGGACGCCGCCGTGCACGAGTACGCCGCGGTGCTGGCACAGAAGCCTTTCCCCGCGCTCGCCGAGACCAAGGCGCGCATCGACCGGCTCGCCCCGATTGCGCTGCTGCCGCCGCCGGGCTAAGCTGACCCGCCGCGTGCCGCCGGACCGCGTCGCCGAGTTGCGCGCAGCCACGCAAGGAGGGTTTCCGTCGATGCTGAAGCGTTTGATTGCTCTCGCCGCCCTGTTCGTCATCGCCGCCGCCGCCCCCGCCACCGCCCAGACCGGCCCCATCAAGATCGGCGCTATCCTGCCGCTCACGGGCTCAGGCGCCTCCTACGGCGTCTGGATGAAGGGCGGCGCCGAGATCGCCACCGAGGAGATCAACGCCGCCGGCGGCATCGGCGGCCGCAAGCTGGAAGTGATCTACGAGGACCATGCGGCCGACGCGTCGAAGGCGGTCAACGCCATGCGGCGTCTCGTCGAGGTCGAGAAGGTGCCGTTCACGCTCACCTCGTACTCGGCGCCGACGCTGGCCATCCAGCCCATCGGCGCCCAGAACAAGGTGGTCATGATGAACGGCGGGGGACAGTCCGACAACCTCGCGAACAAGCCGTACCTCTACAACAACATCCCCGTCATCTCCAACGAGGTCGGGGTCATCGCCGAGTGGCTCGCCCGGGAGAAGAAGCTGAAGGCGGCGGTGCTCATCGTGGCCAACGACGAGGCCGGCCGCAAC
>CAYQQT010000102.1:0-8290 GCA_964419375.1 uncultured bacterium | reverse complement strand
ATCGAGGCCGTGCGCGCGTTCGACACGCCCTCCGGCAAGCTGGTCTTCCAGCCGAACCACGCCGCGGTCATGGACATCGAGGTCGGCGTGCTGAAGAACGGCAAGGTCGAGGTCGAAAAGGTCATCAAGGCGAACCCCTAGCCGTGGATCTCGTCCTTCAGCTCCTGGCCACGGGCCTCGTGGTCGGGAGCATCTACGCGCTCTGCGCGCTGGGTTGGGGCCTGATCTACGGCACGACGCTCCACTTCCACGTCGCGCACGGCGCGGTCTTCTCGCTGGCGGCGTACTACGCCTGGGCCGGCCAGCAGATCCTGGGACTGCCGCTGATTCTGGCCGTCGTCCTCGCCATCCTGGCCGCGGCGCTGTCCGGGCTCCTCATCGACCTCCTCCTCTACCAGCAGCTCGAGCGGCGGGGCGCCATTCGCACCACGATCTTCATCAGCTCGCTCGGGCTCCTGATCCTGGTGGAGAACGTGCTCGCCATGGTCTTCACGCCGGATCCGCTCCGGATGGACATCGGCGTCCTCCACAACGCCGTCCAGCTCGGTCCCGTGTTCCTCACGTGGCTTCACGTCCTCGCCGTCGCCCTCGCCATCGTCGGGTACCTGGCGCTGATGGCGTTCCTCAAGCGCTCGCGGGCGGGACAGGCGATCCGCGCCGTGTCGAGCTCGCCCGAGATGGCGCGCACGGTCGGGATCGATCTCAGGCGCGTCCACCTCCTCACCTATGCGATCGGCTCGGCCATCGCCGCGCCCGCCGGCATCATCGTCGCCATGGACGTCGGTGCCGAGCCCTACCGGGGGACGACCTTCGTGCTGCTGGCATCGGTGGGCGTCATCATGGGCGGCATCGGGTCCATTCCGGGTGCGATGGTGGGCGGCGTCTTCCTCGGGCTCCTCGAGAATCTCGGCATCTGGCAGATCCCGTCGGAGTGGCAGTCGGCGATCAGCTTCGGGGTCTTCCTCGTGTTCATCGTCGTCCGGCCCCGCGGCTTTTTCGGCCGCAAGGTCCAGTCGGCGGAGATCTAGAGGTGACGGCCTACATCGCCCATTACCTGGTCATGGTGGGGATCTACTCCATCCTCGCCCTGTCGCTGAACCTCCTCGTCGGCTCCGTCGGGATCTTCTCGCTCGCGCACGCGGCCATCTACGGCATCGGCGCCTACGCCTCCGCGCTCGTCGCCCTCCACCTCGGGCTCGGCTTCTGGGGCGGGCTGGTGGTGGCGGCGGTGGCGGGCGCGTGCGCGGCGGCGCTCGTCGCCATCCCCTCCCTGCGGGTGGCCGGCGACTATTACATCGTCGCCTCCTTCGGCCTCCAGGTGGTGGTCCTCACCGTGTTCATGAACTGGACCGACGTCACCAACGGCCACGCGGGGCTGCCCGGCATCCCGCGGCCGCAGGTGTTCGGCTGGGTCATCGACACGCCGTTCGAGTACGTGGCCCTCGCCCTGGCGTTGGCGGCGCTGACCTACGCCATCTGTCACCGCCTCACCCACTCCGCGTTCGGCCGCGTCCTGCAGGCCATTCGCGACGACGAGATCGCGGCCGCGGCCATGGGCAAGAACGTCGTGCTGAACAAGATCGTCATCGCCACGATCTCCTCGGCCCTCGGCGCCCTCGCCGGCAGCCTCTACGCGCACTACATCACCTACATCAACCCGTCCAGCTTCGCGCTCCACGAGTCGATCTTCATCATGTCGCTCGTGATCCTGGGCGGCAGCGACCGTCTCGCGGGGCCGATCGTGGGCGCCTTCATCCTCCTCGCGGTGCCGGAGGCGCTGAAGTTCCTCGCCATCCCCGACACGGTGGCCGCACCCATGCGACAGGTCCTCTACGGCGCGCTGCTCATCGTCTTCATGTTCGTGCGGCCGGAGGGCATTCTCGGCCGTGCGCGGCCGAAGGCGCTGGAGCCGCCGCCGGTGACGTCTCATGCCATCGGCTAGCGCCCCGATCATCACGGTGAAGGGCCTCTCGAAGGCGTTCGGCGGGATCCAGGCCGTCGACGACTGCACCTTCGACGTGGCGCCGCGACTGATCACCGGGCTCATCGGTCCCAACGGCGCCGGGAAGACGACGATCTTCAACCTGATCACCGGCTTCCTGCGGTCGGATCGGGGATCGATCCGCTTCAAGGGCGAGGAGCTGCTCGGGCTGGCGCCCCACCAGGTGGAGCGGCGCGGCGTCGCCCGCACGTTCCAGCACCTGCGGCTCTGGAACAAGATGACCGTCCTCGACAACGTCCTGCTCGGCTGCCAGAGCCCGGTCGGCGAGAACGCGCTCACGCTCTTCCTCCGGCCGGCCGCCGTGAAAGCGCAGGAGGCGCGGGACCGCGCGCGCGCGCTGGAGGTGCTGGAGTTCTTCGGCCTGCGGCACCGGGCCCACGAGATGGCGGAGGATCTCGCGTATCCCGAGCAGAAGCTGCTCTCGATGGCGCGGATCTTCGCCACCGACGCCGAGGTGCTCCTGCTCGACGAGCCGACGTCCGGGCTCGACACCGACTCGCTCCGGCGCGTCATCCCCATCGTCCGCCGCCTCGTCGAGCACGCCAAGACCGTGCTGCTCATCGAGCACAACATGGAGCTCATCTCGCAGCTCTCCGACGAGGTCGTCTTCCTCCACCAGGGCCACGTGCTCGCCACGGGCGCGCCCGCGACGATCACCCGCGATCCGGCCCTGACCGAGATCTACTTCGGCGTGTGACGGACGCGATGCTGCTCGAGGTGCAGGGGATCGAAGCCGGGTACGGGAAGAAGACAGTGCTGCAGGGCGTCTCCTTCCACGTGGGCGAGGGCGAGATCGTCGCCGTGCTGGGGCACAACGGCGCCGGGAAGTCGACCACGCTGAAGACCATTCTCGGTCTGCTGCCGGCGCGCGCCGGGCAGGTGCGCTTCGCCGGGCAGCTGTGGGCCAACGGCGATCCCAGCGAGAACGTCCGCCGCGGCCTCGCGCTCGTGCCGCAGGGGCGCGGCGTCTTCCCCGACCTCAACGTGCAGGAGAACCTCGAGCTCGGGGCCTACGCCCACATCGACCGCGGGGCACGGGTGCAGCGGATGCAGGAGGTCTTCGATCTGTTCCCCATGCTCGCCGAGCGGCGGCGGACCCAGCCGGTGGGCACGCTGTCGGGCGGCCAGCAGCAGATGGTCGCGGTCGGCATGGCGCTCATGCAGCACCCCAAGCTCATGATGATGGACGAGCCGTCGATCGGGCTGGCGCCGGTGCTCGTGCAGCGCGTGCTGGAGACGGCCACCCAGATCAACCGGCGCTTCGGCACCGCCATCGTTCTCGTGGAGCAGAACATCAAGACCGCGCTCGGCATCGCGCGCCGCGCCTACGTGATGAAGTCGGGGCGGATCGTCGTCGAGAAGCCGGCGGCGGAGCTGCTCGCGGCCCAGGACTCGTGGTGGGAGCTGTACTGAAAGACTGTGAATCAATCCCGACGGGTCTGTGCCGATTCGAGCGCGGGCTACGCCCGCGCCATCGACGAGCCGATGGTCGCCGACGATGACCGTTGGGGGGTGTCGGGGGGAGCGACGGTCGCTCCCCCCGACTTCAACTGAGATGACGGACGCCGCCCGGCCGCTCACGTCGCGCGATCTCCTGCGCTGGGCGGCGGCGCGGTACGGCGAGCGTGACGCCCTCGTCTTCGGCGATCGGCGGATGAGCTTCACGGGGTTGCTCGACGCCGCCTGCCGTCTGGCCTCCGGCCTCGCCGGCAGGGGCGTACGCCGCGGCGACCGCGTCGGCATCTGGCTCCCGAACTGGCCGGAGTGGGTCGTCGCCCGTCACGCGCTCGGCATCCTGGGCGCGGTGAGCATGCCGATCAACACGCGTTACAAGAGCGACGAGCTGGGGTACTGCCTGCGCCAGAGCGGATGCACGGCGCTCCTCGCGGCGGACACGTTCCTCGGCATCGATTTCGCGGCGATGGTGACGGCGGCGCGCGCCGCGCTGCCCGATCTCGAGTGGGTCGCGTATCCGGACGAGGTGAGGGAGCTGGCCACGGGGCCGCCCTTGACCCCCGATCGGTGGCCCGCGCTGTCGCCCGATGACGTCGCCTCCCTGCTCTACACCTCGGGCACGACCTCCTTCGCCAAGGGCGTGCAGCTCACGCACCGGAACCTGTCGCGCAACACCGTGGAGGCCGGGCGTCTCGTGGGGCTGGCGCCCGGCGAGCGCATCCTCACGGTCATCCCGCTCTTCAGCTCGTTCGGCACCTGCCACATCTCCTTCGCGGCGTTGAGCAGCGGCGCCGCCCTGATCCTCCAGGACCA
The DNA here is from genome assembly GCA_964419375.1 of uncultured bacterium. Lineage (GTDB taxonomy): Bacteria > Methylomirabilota > Methylomirabilia > Rokubacteriales > CSP1-6 > JBBDXO01. The sequence goes on along the minus strand of CAYQQT010000102.1, from coordinate 4,020 downwards.
CTTCGATGCGGCCGCCACCCTGGAGCTGATGGAGCGCGAGCGCGCCACCTACCTGATCTGCGTCGACACGATGGTGCTCGGCCTGGTCGAAAGCGGGCGCATCGGCGGGCACGACCTCTCGGCCCTCCGCCGCCTGATGGGCGCCCCGCTGAACGGCGTCGCCATCGAGGCCGCCTACCGCGAGCTGCGGGTGGACGACGTGTGGACGGGCTACGGCCTCACCGAGGCGTCCGCGATCAGCGGCATGCACCGGGCGCGGGGCCCCGAGGACGAGGCGCTGTTCCGCGCGCTTCCCGGCGTGAGCCTGCGCGTCGTCGATCCCGCGAGCGGCCGGCCGCAGCCGATCGGCACGGAGGGCGAGCTGCAGATCGCGGGCGGCCACGTGACGCCGGGCTACTACCGGATGCCGGCGGAGACGGAGGCGCTCTTCGCCGGCGAGGGCTGGATGCACACGGGCGATCTCGGGCGCGAGGAGGAGCCGGGCCTGTTCCGGTTTCTCAGCCGCCTGAAGGAGGTCATCAAGACGGGCGGCTTCCTGGTGGCGCCGCTCGAGCTGGAAGCCGTGCTCGCGACCCACCCGGCGGTGGCGGAGGTGTGCGTGATCGCCGCCCCCGATCCGCGCCTCGGCGAGGTGGGGGTGGCGGCGGTGCAGCTGAAGCCGGGCGCGCGCTGCACGGAAGCCGACCTGCTCGACCTCTGTCGCGCCCGGCTCGCGGGCTTCAAGGTGCCGCGGCGGGTGGCGTTCGTCACCGACTACCCCCGGACGGCCACGGGCAAGATCCAGCGCGCGAGGCTGCGCGACCGGCTGCTCGGGGGAGGATGACGGTGGATTTCGAACTGACCGACGAGCAGCGCCTGCTCAAGCAGACGGTCCGCAAGGCAGCCGAGCGGGAGTTCCTGCCGCGCGCCGCCCGCTGGGACGAGGACGAAGCGTTCCCGTGGGAGAACGTGCCCATCCTGCGCGATCTCGGGCTGCTCGGCCTCGCCCTGCCCGAGCGGTACGGGGGCGGCGGCGGCAGCGTGCTCGACCTCGCGCTGGTGATGGAGGAGGTCGCGCGCTGCTGTCCCGCCACCGCGTTCATCGTGGGCCAGCAGAACGGCTTCGGGGCCAAGGCCATCGCCCTCTTCGGCACCGAGGAGCAGCGCGAGCGCTACCTGCCCGCCATCGGGCGCGGCGACTGCCTCCTCGCGTGGGCGATGAGCGAGCCGGGCGCCGGCTCCGACCTCCGCAACCTCGCCTGCCGCGCCCGGCGGGAGGGCGACCACTACATCGTCGACGGGACGAAGACGTTCTGCTCGCTGGGCGGGGTCGCGCATCTGGTGGTCGTCATCTGCCGCTTCGACGACGTCGCGGGATTCCCGGGCCTCGGCGCCCTCATCGTCGAGCACGGCTTCCCCGGCTTCGCCCGCGGCCGCGACATCAAGGCGATGGGGCTGCGGGGCACGGCGATGGCCGATCTCTTCTTCGAGCGCTGTCGCGTGCCCGCCGCCAACCTGCTCATCGCGCCCGGCGAGTTCAAGAAGATCCTCCAGATCATGGACGGCGAGCGCACGGCCGGGAACCCGCCCATGTCGCTCGGCATCGCTCAGGCCGCCCTCGAAGCGGCGCTGAAGTACGCGAACGATCGCCAGGCCTTCGGCCAGCGCGTGGCCGACTTCCAGGGCATCCGCTGGATGCTGGCGGAGATGGCGATGAAGGTGGAGGCGGCGCGGCTCCTCGTCTACCGCGCGGCGTGGCGCGCCGCCCGCGGCGCCGCCGACCCGTTCGAGGCGTCGGTGGCGAAGGCCTTCACCAACGAGGCGGCCGTCGCCGTGTGCAACGACGCGCTGCAGATCCACGGCGGCTACGGCTACACGCGGGACTTCCCCGTGGAGCGCATGCTGCGCGATGCGCGCGGGCTCTGCATCGGCGACGGGACCACGCAGATCCAGAAGAACATCATCGCCAAGCACCTGATCCGGTAGCGAGGCCGGAGGACCGACGGGGTGCGCGACGTCTGCATCGTGGGCCTGGGAGAGACGGCGGTCGGGAAGCTCCCCGGATCGACCTCGCTGGCGCTGCAGGCCGAGGCCTGCCGCCTGGCCCTCCAGGACGCCGGGCTGCCCGGCCAGGAGGTGGATGCCGTCTACAACCTGGACCCCTACACCCAGGCCATGAGCATGTACGCCCAGAGCCTGCTGGAGTACCTGGGACTGCGGCCGCGCCTGGCCGCCACCATCGACGTGGGCGGCACCGTGTCACCGATGATGATGATCATGAACGCGATGTGGGCCATCGGCCACGGCTACGCCGACACGGCGCTCTGCGCCTTCGGCGAGAACGCGCTCACCGGGCGCCCCCGCGGCGTGCACGGCCTGCCCCAGGGACCTTCGGTCGGCCAGGAGGAGTTCGAGGAGCCCTTCGGCTGCATCGGCTTCGTGATCCCCTACGCGCTGGTCGCCCAGCGCCACATGCAGCGGCACGGCACCACCAAGGAGCAGCTGGGCGCGGTGGCGCTCTCCGCGCGGCGCCACGCGGCGCTCAACCCGCAGGCCCAGATGCGAACCGGGATGACGATGGACGACTACCTGAAGGCCCGCCCGATCGCCGATCCCTTCGGGCTGCTCGACTGCGCCGTCATGTCGGACGGCGCCGGCGCCATCGTCCTGACCACCGTCGAGCGCGCGCGCGACCTGCGCACGGTGCCGGTGCGCGTGCTCGGCTTCGGCTCCCAGGCCACCCACAAGAACGTCAACCAGATGCCCGACCTCGAGGACCTGGGGCTGCGACCGGCGGGCGAGGCCGCGCTGCGGCGGGCCGGCATCTCCATCGGGGACGCCGACTTCTGCTGCATCCACGACGCCTTCACCATCTCCACGATCGTCGGGGTGGAGGCGCTGGGACTCTGCGGCGACGGCGAGGGCGGCGCCTACGCGGCCGACGGCAAGCTCGACCTCGGCGGGCCCTGTCCGGTGAACCCGCACGGCGGCCTCCTCTCGCACGCCCACATCGGCGGCATGAACCACGTGTGCGAGGCGGTCCGGCAGCTGCGGCACGAGGCGGAGCCCGAGCGGCAGGTGCCGGGCGCCGGACTCGCGGTCGTGAGCGGCAACGGCGGCGTGTTCTCGATGTGCGGGGTCATGGTGATGGGACGGGGACTGTAGCGTGAGCGAGTACACGAAGCCTCTGCCGCGGCCCACGACGGCGACGAAGCCCTTCTGGGACGGCTGCCGGCGCGGCGAGCTGCTGCTGCCCTGGTGCCTGGCCTGCGGCCGCCCCCACTTCTTCCCGCGCGAGTTCTGTCCGCGGTGTCTGGCGACCGAGCTCGAGTGGCGCCGCGCCTCCGGCCGCGGCCGTGTCTGGAGCCACTCCACCGTGCGGCTCTCGTTCTGGGGCCGCGCCTTCGACGAGGCGCTGCCCTACGTGGTCGCCATCGTCGAGCTGGACGAGGGGGTGCGGCTCGTCAGCAACGTGGTCGGCTGCCCCCCGGAGGCCGTGCGCATCGGGCTGCCCGTGGAGGCCGTGTTCGACGCCGTGACCCCCGAGGTGACGCTGCCCCGCTTCCGACCGCTGACGTGAGCCGCGTCGTGGACGTCTCGTGCGCGCTCGCCCCGGTCCCCGACACGCCGGACCACATCGCGCTCGCCGAGCGCCTCGGCTACCTCCGTGCGTGGGTCTACGACACGCCCGCGCTCCAGCTCGACGTGTGGATGACGCTGGCGCGGGCCGCCGAGCGCACCGAGCGCATCGGCCTGGCCACCGGCGTCATCGTCCCCAGCCTGCGGCACGTCATGGCCACCGCCGCCGCGGCCGCCACGCTCGTGGATCGGGCTCCGGGCCGCGTCGTGATCGGCATCGGCAGCGGTTTCACGGGCCGGCTCGCGCTCGGGCAGCGGCCGAACCCGTGGACGTTCGTCGCACAGTACGCCCGCCAGCTCCGCGCGCTGCTGGCGGGCGAGACGGTCGAGGTCGACGGCGCGCTGACGCGCATGCTCCACGGCCCCGGCCAGGCGCCGGCCCGGCCGATCCGCGTCCCGCTC
>CAYQQT010000101.1:0-9691 GCA_964419375.1 uncultured bacterium | reverse complement strand
GTCAACGCGCTTGAGACGATATAGGGGCTTGGGGGGCCCTTCGAGGCCCCCCATGTAACTAGAAGTCGCCGTCCTCGATGCGGTGCATGGTGTCGTCGTCGAGGCCGAAGTAGTGCCCGAGCTCGTGCACGACCGTCTCGCGCACGATCTCCGCCATCTCCTCTTCGTCGGTGGCATCCTCCTCGATCGGTCCCTGGTAGATCGTGATGACGTCCGGCAGGACGTTGCCGTACGAGGTATCCCGATGGGCGAGCTCCACGCCCCGGTACAGGCCGTAGAGCGTGTCCGGCGGCTCGATCCCGACGTCGGCCAGCGTCGCCTCGTCCGCCCAGTCCTCCACCACCACCGCAATATTCGAGATCTTGTCCTTGAACTTCCTCGGCAGCTTCCTCAACGCCTTCTCCACCAACGCCTCGAACTGCCTCCGCTTCATCCCCTCACCCGCTCTTCAGGCCCAAGGCCACCAACGGTAGAGATCGTCGAGAACGGTGCAGATGCGAGGCGGCGAGTCATTCGCGACTGAGGCGTAGGCCGCCTACGCCGCAGGGAGCGAAGGGCGAACCAACGAAGCAGATGCGCCGTTATCGGCGATCTCGCTACAGGCCGCGGACGCGCTCGACGTTGATGACATCGCGCACATCCCGGATGGCGCCCATGATCTCCTGCAGCTGTCTCAGGTCCTTCACTTCCACGACGAAGTTGTTGATGCCGCGGCGGTCCTCGGTCACGGTGACCTCGGCCTTGGTGATGTTGCCGTTGCGCGAGGAGATGGCGCCCGTGATCTCGGAGAGCAGGCCGGGGCGGTCCGTGCCGATGTAGACGGCGATGCGCACGGGGCGCTTGGCGGGCTCTTCCACGTCCCATTCCACGTTGAGCAGGCGCTCCCGGTCCAGCACGCTCTTGACGACGGTGAGGCAGTCACGCGCATGCACCGTGAGCCCGCGGCCGCGCGTGATGAAACCGACGATCTGGTCGCCCGGCACCGGATTGCAGCACTTGGCGAAGCGCACGAGGAGGTCGTCCACGCCGCGGATGCGGACCCCCTGCTCCGGCCGCGGCCGCGTGGCGCCCGTGGGCTTCGGCCGCTCCACGGTGTCGAGGGTGGCCCCCGGTGCCAGCCGGTTCAGCAGCTGGTGGACGGAGCTCTTGCCGTAGCCGACGGCGGCGAGCAGGTCGTCGCCGGTGGGATAGCCGAGGTCGGCGGCCACCTTCACCAGATCCTCGCCGCCGAGGAGTGCTCCGGCGTTGAGGCGGTACTTCTTGGCCTCCCGCTCGAACATCTCGCGGCCCAGCTCGATGGAGCGCGCGCGCTCCTCCACCTTCAGCCACTGGTTGATCTTGGTGCGCGCGCGCGTGGACCTGACGAACTTCAGCCAGTCGCGGCTCGGGTGCTGGTTGGGCGAGGTGACGATCTCGACGATGTCTCCCTGCCGCAGCGTGTAGCGCAGGGGCACGAGCTTGCCGTTGACCTTGGCGCCCACGCAGTGCTCGCCCACCTTCGTGTGGACGGTGAAGGCGAAGTCGATGGGCGTGGAGCCTTCCGGCAGCGCCTTCACGTCGCCCCTGGGCGTGAAGACGTACACCTCGTCGGGGAAGAGGTCGACGCGGACGGTGTCCATGAACTCGCGCGGGTCGTGCGTGTCCTGCTGCGTCTCCATGAGCTGGCGCAGCCACACCAGCGACTCGTCGAGCTTGTCCTTGCCGCTCTTCTTCTCCTTGTACAGCCAGTGGGCGGCGATGCCTTCCTCGGCGATGCGGTGCATCTCCCACGTGCGGATCTGGATCTCGATGGGGTCGCCCTTGGGGCCGATCACCGTGGTGTGCAGCGACTGGTACATGTTGACCTTCGGCATCGCGACGAAGTCCTTGAACCGCCCCGGCACCGGCTTCCAGAGCGAGTGGATGACGCCGAGGGCGCCGTAGCAGTCGCGCACGGACTCCACGATCACGCGCACGGCGGTGAGATCGTAGATCTCGTCGAACTCCCGCCCCTGGTCGTGCATCTTCTTCCAGATCGAGTAGAAGTGCTTGGGCCGCCCCCGGATCTGCGACTCCACGCCCACCTCGGAGAGCTTGCGCTCGAGGATGGCGATGACGTGGTTGATGTCCGCCTCGCGCTCGAGCCGCCGCTTGGCCACGCGCTTCTGCAGATCGACGTAGGCCTCGGGCGATATCGTGCGCAGGGCGAGGTCTTCCAGCTCCGCCTTCACCTTCGCCATGCCGAGGCGGTGCGCGAGGGGCGCGTAGATGTCGAGCGTCTCCTGGGCGATCTTCTTCGCCTTGTCGGCGGCCAGGTAGTCGAGGGTGCGCATGTTGTGCAGACGGTCGGCGAGCTTGATCATGAGCACGCGCAGGTCGCGCGCCATCGCCACCAGCATCTTGCGGAAGTTCTCGGCCTGCCGCTCCTCGCGCGACGAGAAGGCGAGCTTGCCGAGCTTCGTGACGCCGTCCACGAGCTCGGCGATCTCCTTGCCGAACTCGCGCTCGAGGTCCGCCTTGGTGGCGCCGGTGTCTTCGAGGACGTCGTGCAGCAGGCCCGCCGTCACCGTGGTGACGTCCATCTTGAAGTTGACGAGGAGCCCGGCCACTTCGAGGGGGTGGGAGAGGTACGGCTCGCCGGAGGCGCGCTGCTGGCCCTTGTGCGAAGCCTCAGAGAACCGGTACGCGCGCTGGACGAGGTCCAAGTCGGCGCCCGGTTGGTACTTGGGGATCTCCTCTATCAGACTCTGTAGCTGGGTCACGAAGCGTAAACCTCAGTGTAATCATATGATTGTACGCGGGACTCAGGCTTTTGCCACCGCTTTTTTCCTCGACCGCACGCGCCCTTCCACGTACGTCGTCCACTCCACGATGAGCGCGCCCGCGATGTAGATCGTCGAGTACGTCCCCGTGATGACCCCGACGAAGAGGGCGAAGGCGAAATCCTCGAGGACCTTGCCGCCGAAGAAGAGGAGGATGGCGGTGGAGAAGAACACCGTGAGCGCGGTAAGCACGGTGCGCGAGAGCGTCTGGTTGATCGCGGTGTTGATCTGCTGCGCGAAGGTCTGGCCCTTGGAGGCGCCCAGCTTGCCGCGGTTCTCGCGGAGGCGGTCGTAGGCCACGATGGTGTCGTTGACCGAGTAGCCGATGATGGTCAGGATGGCGGCGAGCACGGGCAGCGAGAACTCGCGGTTCGTGAGCGACAGCGCGCCCACCGACACCAGCACGTCGTGCACCACGGCGATGACGGCCGCCACCCCGCCCTTGAGATCGAACCGGATCGCGATGTAGAGCAGGATGCCCCCCACCCCCACCAGCACCGCGTACAGCGCCTGCAGCTGAAGGTCGCGTCCCACCTGCGGCCCCACGAACTCGACACGGCGGATCTCGTACTTGCCCAGCGTGGCGGCCGAGCTCAAGGCCGTCTGCACGCGCTTGCCGATCTCCTCCGGGCTGGCCGGCTGCGCGGAGAGCGGCAGGCGCATGATGTACTCGTGCGGGTCGCCGAACTCCTGGATGACGGCGTCACCGAGCTGCGTGGTGGCGAGGGCGCTGCGGACGGCGGCCACGGTGGGCGCCTGCTCGAAGCGCACCTGCACGAGGGTGCCGCCCGCGAAGTCCACGTCGTAGTGCAGGCCGCCCTTGACGACGAGCGAGACGAGACCGATGGCGATGAAGATCGCGGACACGATGTAGGCGTATTTCCGCTTGCCGATGAAGTCGTAATTGGGGTTGCGGAAGAGCTGGATCATCGCGCGCGCATGCTCATGCGTGGGCTCATATCGAGATCGCCTGCACCCTGCGGCGGCCCATGTAGATGAGGTCGAACAGCAGCCGCGTGAAGAAGACCGCGGTGAAGAGGCTGGCCATGAGCCCCACGAAGAGGGAGACGGCGAAGCCCTTCACGGGGCCGGTGCCGAAGTTGTAGAGGATGGCCGCCGTCACGAGGACGGTGACGTGGGTGTCGATGATGGTGCGGAAGGCGCGGCTGAAGCCGGCCTCGACGGCGGAGCGGGGCGATTTGCCCACGCGCAGCTCTTCGCGGATGCGCTCGAAGATGAGCACGTTGGTATCGACGGCCATGCCGATGGTGAGGGCGATGCCGGCGATACCCGGCAGCGTGAGGGTGGCGCCAAAGGCCGCCATGGCCGCGAGCAGGATGAGCAGGTTGAGGGCGAGCGCGATGTCCGCGATGAGCCCCGAGAGGCGGTAGTAGACGAGCATGAAGACGAAGACGAGCGCGGCGGAGCCGGTGATGGCGATCAGGCCCTGCCGGATGGAGTCGGCACCCAGCGAGGGGCCCACCGTGCGCTCCTCGAGGATCGTCACGGGAGCGGGCAGCGCGCCCGCGCGCAGGACGATGGCGAGGTCGCGGGCGTCGTCCACCGAGAACTGCCCGGTGATGACGGCGCGCCCGCCCGGGATGCGCTCGTTGATGCGGGGCGCGGAGTAGAGGGTGCTGTCGAGGACGATGGCGAGCTGCTTGCCCACGTTCTGCTCCGTGAGCTGGCCGAAGACGCGCGTGCCGGTGGGCGTGAACTCGATGGACACCTGCCAGTTGCCCTGCGAGTTGGGATCCGCCTGCACCTCCGCCCGCGTGAGCTCGGCGCCCGTGAGCAGGGCGCGCTTGCCCACCACGTACGGCACCTTGCGCTCGACCTTCGTCTCCTTGTCGACGCGGCGCTGGAAGATGATCTCCGAGCCCTCGGGCGCGCGGCCCTGCGCGACGTCGTCCGGGGAGGCGCGGTCGTCGACGAGCTTGAACTCGAGCAGCGCCGTCTTGCCGATGAGCGATTTCGCGCGGTCAGGATCCTTCACGCCGGGGAGCTGGATCAGAATCCGGTTCTCGCCCTGGCGGGTGATGGTCGGCTCCGACACGCCGAACTGGTCGACGCGGTTGCGGATCGTCTCCAGACCCTGCCGCACGGAGAAGTCCTCGACGCGCCGCCGCTCGGCGGACGCCATGGCCACCGTGAAGCGGCCCGCCGCCTGCTCCTGGTTCCGCAGCTCCCACACGTTGCCGAACTCGTTGACGACGGTGAGGGCGTCGTTCCACGTCTGGGGCGAGGCGAGCTCGACCACGAAGGAGGACTCGCCCTCGCGCGCGACGCGCTTGATGCCCACGCCCTTGCGCTCGAGCGCGTTCTTGAAGTCCTCCGCCACGCGGTCCGTCTGGCTCGCGACCGCCTTGCCCGTCTCCACCCCCAGGACGAGGTGGATACCGCCCTGCAGGTCGAGGCCGAGATTGATCGCGCTCTTCGGAGGGTACAGGTACCAGAGGGAGGCGAGCACGACGACGGCGACGATGGCGATCCGTACCCAGAGATTCCTACGCATCCTTGTCGCTCTGGACCTCCACCACGCGGCCGATGGCGACGCGGTCGAATTCGAGCTTCACCTGGTCGCCCACGCGCAGCGTCACCGTCTGCTCGGAGAGGCCCGTCACGGTGCCGTGCAGGCCGCTCGTCATCACCACGCGGTCGCCTCTCTTGACGGCGGTGAGCATGCGCGCGCGCTCCTGCTTCTGCTTCTGCTGCGGCCGGATCATCAGGAAATAGAAGATGGCGAACATCGCGCCGAACATGACGAGCGTGGGCAGCGTCTGCGACATGCCTCCCCCGCCCGCGCCCGGCAAGGGGCCCATGGCGTAGGCCACATCGGCGGCGTAGGCGACGTTCATGCGGGCTCAAGCCTCCGTGCGTGGGACGTGATCGGCGACGACATCGGGCGAAACATCAGCGGATGATACTGCATAACGCGCGAAAAACCGAGCGCGGAATGGCTCGAAAGCGCCGGCGGTGATGGCGTCGCGCATGGCCGTCATGAGTCCGATGAAGAAGTGGACGTTGTGCAGCGAGAGCAGGCGGTACGCGAGCAGCTCGTTGGCCATGAAGAGGTGACGAATGTACGCGCGCGAGAAGTTGCGGCACGCCTCGCACGCGCAGCCGGCGTCGAGGGGCGCCGGATCGCGCGTGTAGCGCGCCTGCTTGATGGTGAGCGGCCCCTCCGCCGTGAACGCCTGACCGTTGCGCGCGTTGCGCGTGGGCAGCACGCAGTCGAACATGTCGACGCCGCGCGCGACCGCTTCCACCAGATCCTCGGGCTTGCCCACGCCCATCAGGTAGCGCGGGCGGTCGCGCGGCAGCCGCGCCGCCACGCTTTCCGTGAGCGCGAGCATCTCGGGCTTCGGCTCCCCCACCGCCATGCCGCCGATGGCGTAGCCGTCGAAGCCGAGCGCGACCGTCTCCTCCACCGCGCGCGCGCGGAGGTCCGCGTAGCTGCCTCCCTGCACGATGCCGAAGAGCGCCTGGCGCGCGGAGCCCTCGCGCGCCTGGTGCGCCTGCAGCGAGCGCCGCGCCCAGCGGAGCGTGAGCGCGAGCGAGCGCTCGGTGGCTTCGCGGGCGGCGGGATAGGCCAGGCACTCGTCGAGGGGATGGATGATGTCGGCGCCGAGCGCGTGCTGGACCTCGATGGCGCCCTCCGGCGAGAGCAGGTGCAGGTCACCGTTCACCGGCGAGCGGAAGCGCACGCCCTCCTCGGTGATCGTGCGCAGCTTGGCGAGGCTGAAGACCTGGAAGCCGCCCGAATCGGTGAGGAGGGCGCGCTTCCAGCTCATGAAGCGATGCAGCCCGCCCATCTCGCGGATCAGCTCGTGGCCGGGCCTCAGCATCAGGTGATAGGTGTTGCCGAGAATAATGGACGCGCCCGCGCTCTCGAGGTCCGCGGGTGTGAGGCTCTTCACCGACGCCAGCGTGCCCACCGGCATGAAGACGGGGGTGTCGATGGTGGCGTGGCCCGTCGTCACGCGCCCGCGGCGCGCGGCGCCGTCGGTCGCCAGCAGCTCGAAGGCGAGCGCGCTCACAGGATCAGCATGGCGTCGCCGTAGGAATAGAAGCGGTAGCCCGCGCGCACCGCGTGCGCGTAGGCGGCCAGCACACGCTCGCGGCCCGCGAAGGCGGCCGCGAGGACGAGCAGCGTGGTGCGGGGCAGGTGGAAGTTGGTGACGAGGCCGTCCACGACGCGGAAGCGATGACCGGGCGTGATGAACACGTCCGCCGCGCCCTCCATCGCGCTCACGCCGCCCCCGGCGGCGGCGCTCTCGAGTGTCCGCGTGACGGTGGTGCCCACCGCGATCACGCGACGTCCTTCCGCCTTCGCCGCGGTCACCGCGCGTGCCGTCGCCTGCGGCACCATGGCGCGCTCCGCCGGCAGCACGTGCGCCTCCACCACGGGATGCTTCATGGGACGAAAGGTGGCGGGCCCCACGTGCAGCGTGAGCGCGTGCACCTCGATCCCGCGCGCGCGCAGCCGTTCGATCAGGGCCGGCGTGAAATGGAGGCCTGCCGTGGGCGCCGCGATGGAGCCCGGCACGCGCGCGTAGACCGTCTGGTAGCGCTCACCGTCCTCGGGGCCGGGCTTGGCGTGGCGCGCGATGTACGGCGGAAGCGGCGGCACCCCGTGCGCCTCCATCAGCGCCTCCAGCGTGCCGTCGTCCAAGCGCTGAATCAGCCGTTCTCCGTCCGGCTCGACGCCGATCACGCGCAGCCGCGCGCCGCCCTCTCCGCCCACGTGCAGCACGGCGCCCGGCCGGCAGCGGCGGCCTGGCTTCACCAGCGACCGCCAGCGCCCGCCCTCGGCGGGCTCCACGAAGAGGAGCTCGACGGAGGCGCCGCCGTCCACGGTCTGCGCCATGACGCGGGCGGGGATGACGCGCGAGTCGTTCACCACGAGACAATCACCGGGTCTCAGGAGGGCGGGCAGATCGGCAAAGGTCCGGTCCGCGAGCCCGTCGCCGCTGCGCTCGACCCCGAGCAGGCGGGCGCCGTCGCGCGCCTGCGCGGGCGTCTGCGCGATGAGGTGCGGCGGAAGGTCGTAATCGAGCTCGGCGACGTCCATGTGCGGAAAGTGTACATGGCGCCGTCGCCTCCGGCGTGAAGGCGGGCGCGGCCGGAGGGCGCGGGTCAGCCGATCCGCGCGCCGGGGCTGACGGACGAATCGGGGCGCAGCAGCACCACCTCGCCCGCCTCGTCGTAGGCGCCCAGCACGAGCACGTCGGAGACGAAGGGCCCGACCTGCCGGGGTGGGAAGTTCACGACGGCGATCACCTGCCGTCCCACGAGCGCCTCGGGCCGGTAGTGCGCGGTGATCTGCGCGCTGGAGCGCTTCACGCCGAGAGGGCCGAAGTCGATCCACAGCCGGTAGGCCGGCCGTCGCGCCTCGGGGAAGGTCTTGGCGTCGGTGACGATGCCGACGCGGATGTCCACCTTCTCGAAGTCGGGCCAGGCGATGGTCGTCACTGTCCGCGCTCGTTGAGCACGCCGGCGGTGGTGCCCGGGTAATAGAACTCGAGGATCTGCCGGGCCGTGTAGCCGGCCTCCGCCATCCCCTTGGCGCCCCACTGGCACATCCCCACGCCGTGACCGTAGCCGCGGCCGGAGAACCGCGCCCAGTCGCCGTCGATGGCGACCGCGAAGAGCGTCGACTTGAACCGGTCGTAGCCGATCATGCGCCGGAAGTCGTTGCCGAGCAGGCGGGCGCTACCGCGACCGCCGTGCACGGTGACGGTGGCGGCGCGCAGCGACGGCGTACGCTCGGTCACGTCGATGGAGGTCACGCTGCCCACCGAGACGTCGTGCCGCCGCAGCGTCTCGCTGAGCTCGGCCAGGCGCACGTCGAGGCTCCAGTAAAAATGGGGCGAGCCCGCCGAGAACTCGCAGCGCACGGCCTTGAGCCCCGGCATGTTGCGCGCCGCGAAGACCGTGCGTGGGTCTTCCGTGTAGCCGCCGCTCTCGGTGTGATAGAAGGCCGGGAACACGTCGCCCTCCCACCGGAGCACCTGCCCCGCCGTCTCGCGTACCGCGCCCCAGATGGGCAAGGAGGCGGGCACGCGGCCGAAGTACTGCTGGTGCGCCGTGGAGGCGACGATGTGGTAGGGCTTCGCGGCCGACAGCAGCCGGTGATAGGCGGCGTAGGTGCGGGCGGCGATCGCCTGCGCGCGCAGCGCCTCCAGCGGCCACTTCTCGGAGGTCTCGGCGCGCAGCACGCCCACCAGGTAGTCCTCGAACGGCACCTCGTTGACGACGGCGAGCCCGTCGCCGTTGCGGATGAGGTCGACGACGGCCGGCGGTGTGACCGAATAGTCGCGCCCGTTGAAGCGGATGGGCCGCTCGCTCGTAAGGCGGAAGGCGGGGGCGCGGCGGCCCTCGATCTCGATGGAGCCGTTCACCACGCTCGCCCGCACCAGGCTCGTCCTCCACGCCGTGCGCGGGCACCGCTCGCAGCCGCCCAGCTCGGCGACGTCGATGTCGAGCCCGCGCAGCTCGGCCGTGCGCACGTTCTCCGTGAGCGCCACCCGGATGGTGCCGGAGGCGGAGGCGGCGGTGACGGTGGCGGTGGCAGAGAGGACGACGAGGGCGAGCGCGCCCGCCCATGCCCTCATCGACGGCCGATCAGGTAGAAGACGACGGTGAGGAGCACGCTGAACAGCAGCGACGTGGCGAGCGGGAAGTGGAAGGACCAGGTGCCGCGCTGGATGTGGATGTCACCCGGCAGCCGGCCCAGCCACGGGACCCGGCCCACGAAGAGGAGGACGACGCCCACGACGGCGATGACGAGGCCGGCCACGATGAGGACGCGGCCGAGGTCGCTCATCTGATCACGTGGGGGGCCCCGATATGGCCCCCCACACCCCCCAACGCTCGGAGCGCCCCGG
>CAYQQT010000100.1:0-9710 GCA_964419375.1 uncultured bacterium | reverse complement strand
AGCGTCTGTAGATATTGCGAGGTCTGGACGGTCTTGCGCATCGTCTGCACCAGATGCGAGAGCGGGTGCAGCTCCTTGCCGACGAGGCCGATCACGAAGTCATTGTCGTGCATGTCGAGGCCCTGGCAGGCGAGGCGGACGTCGTGGGCGAGGTCCGCGTCGCCGTACGCGCGGCCGATCACGCTGTGCTCGCGGATCACCTGCCCCTGCTCCTTGCCATCCAGGCGCGCGAACGCTCCCGTGCGCCGCAGCGGATACCAGATCCCCCACGGCCACGCCGGGTTCAGGGCGGTGCGGCGCGGCCGCCGCAGCAGCCATTCGTCGAGATCGGCCTCGAAGCCGGAGGCGTACGTGCGCCCCATCATGGTGAGCTCGGGGCGCAGCGGCAGGCCCGCGAAGGGCCCGCGGTTGAGCAGGTCGCGCACGACCGTCACGAAGAAGGTCGGGTCCTCGGTCATCGTGAGCACGCCCACGCCGCGGGGGTCGTTCACGTCCTCGTAGAGGACTGCCTCCATGCCGCTCGCTTCGAGGGCGCCCACGAGGGGCTTGGAGTCCGCGCAGCCGGTGAACACCTGCAGCTGCATGTAGAGGCGGCGGTCGGAGAGCTGTTGATTGGCGCCGCGCTCGCGGACGTCGATGGTCCCCTCGTCGCCGGTGCTCACGCTCAGCCTCCGCGGGTGTGCATCTCGAGGTGCGGATCCTGTCGCAGCCCGCCGATCTGGATGAGCGGTCTACGGTCGCGCACGGCGAGGCGCTCCTCGGCCCCGCGATCGGCGCGCGCGCTCCATCCGCGCGTGATGAGCGCGGCCAGCTCCTCGCTCGACGCCCCCGCGCGCAGGGGCCCGCGCAGGTCCGTGCCCTGGGCCGCGTACAGGCAGAGGTACCACATGCCGTCGGCGGTGAGGCGGCTGCGGTCGCAATCCGAGCAGAAGGGGGCGGTGGTGGATGAGATGACGCCGAATACGGTGCCGTCCGCCATCCGATAGCGGTCGGCCGGTGCCGTGGACTCTTCGACAACGGCTTCAATCCGTCCGTAGCGCTTCTCAAGTTTCTCGAGGATCTCCCGCCGACTCACCACCTGCTCAGCCGACCAGCGCGTGGCGCCGCCCACGTCCATGTACTCGATGAAGCGGACCTCGGCGGGCACGGCGCGGCCGAACTCGATGAGATCGGCGAGCTCGTCGTCGTTGACCCCGCGCATGACGACGGTGTCGAGCTTGGTGTCCGTGAAGCCGGCGCGGGGGACGGCGGCGATGCCGTCGAGGACCTGGGCATGCGTGGTGCGCCGCGTGAGCGCGGTGAAGCGCTCGGGCCGCAGCGTGTCG
Source organism: uncultured bacterium (assembly GCA_964419375.1). GTDB lineage: Bacteria > Methylomirabilota > Methylomirabilia > Rokubacteriales > CSP1-6 > JBBDXO01. Next base: position 8,385 of record CAYQQT010000100.1, on the reverse strand, counting down.
AGGCTCACGGTCACGCGGTGCAGGCCCGCCTGCCGGAGCGACACCGCATGCTCGGCAAGCAGCACGCCGTTGGTGGTCATCGCGAGGTCCCGCACACCGGGCTTGGCGACGAGGAGTCGGACCAGGCTCTCCACGTCGCGGCGCAGGAGCGGCTCGCCGCCGGTGAGGCGGATCTTGTCCACGCCGAGGGCCAGGAACACGTCCGCGAGGCGGCTGATCTCTTCGAAGTGCAGGATCTCCTCGCGCGGCAGCCACACGTACTCTTCTTCCGGCATGCAGTAGCCGCAGCGCAGGTTGCAGCGGTCGGTGACCGAGATCCTCAGGTTGCGCAGCCGGCGGCCGAAGGTGTCGAGGACCGTCCTCATGCCGCCCCCGCCGTGACGGCGCCGTCGGCGCGCGCGCGCTCCCACTCCTTGACGAGCCCCGCCTTCTTCACGCCCACCTCGAAGTGATCCCACGGCAGCCGCTCCCCCGTCGCGCGCGCGCGCGTGGTGTAGAACTCGGGATCACCGTCCCACTCGCGCAGCGCCTTGCGCCACTCGCCGCCCAGCCGCGCGGCGATCTCGAGGAAGTCGCCCACGCGCCGGTCGCCGCGCGCGAGCAGCGCCTGCAGGGCGGCCTCTCTCGGATTTTCGTGCAGCACGCGGATGTTGGAGAAGGCGCGCACGCCGCGCTTGATCGTCTCCAGCTTCTTCTGCAGCGCGTCCACGCCCGCGAAGGGCGCCCACTGGAAGGGCGTCCACGGCTTGGGCACGAAGGACGAGATGGACAGCGTCAGCTTCCCGAACGGCTTGCCGGTGGCGTCGAGGACCTTCAACCGCTCCAGCATCCGCCGCGCGAGGTCGGGGATCGCCTCCACGTCTTCGTCCGTCTCCGTGGGCTGGCCGATCATGAAGTAGGTCTTCAGATTCGGGATGCCCTTGCCGCGCACGAGAGCGCACGCGGTGAAGATCTGCTCGTCCGTGATCGACTTGCGGATGGCGCGCCGCAGCCGCTCCGTGCCCGCCTCCGGCGCCATGGTGAGCGTGCGATGCCCGCCCCGCGCCAGCGACGACACGAGGTCGTCCGTCAGACTGTCCGCGCGCAGCGAGGAGATCGACAGCTCCATGCCGTTCTCTTCCACGACCTTGAGCAGCTCGCCGATCCATGGATAATCGGAGACGCACGCTCCTACCAGCCCGACGCGCTTTTCACCCGAGGCCGCGAGCGCCTGCACCGTCTCGCGCAGCGCCGCCACCGAGCGATGACGCACGGGACGGTAGATCTGGCCCTCCAGGCAGAAGCGGCACCCGCGGCCGCAGCCCTTGCCCACCTCCAGCAGCGCCATGTGCCCGTACTCGGCGTTCGGTGTCTTCACGGCGGCGATGGTGCGGAAGTCGTCCACGTTCTTGAGCCGCCGCTTGGCGACGACGGCGGGCACGCCGGCGCCGGCCACCACCTCCGCGACGGTGCCGTCCGCCGCGTAGCGGACGTGGTAGCGGTCCGGCACGTAGATGCCCTCGAGGGCGGCGAGGCCGTCCATGAACGTCTCGCGCTCGCGGTAGCCCTTGCGGTAGGCGTCGATCAGCTCGCCCACGAGCTCCTCGCCCTCGCCCACCACGATGAAATCCATGAAGGGCGCCATCGGCTCCGGGTTCGAGAAGGCGCACACGCCGCCCATGAGCACGAGGGGGTCGTGCGGCCGCCGCGCAGCAGAGCGCATGGGGATCCCGGCGAGATCGAGCAGGCGCAGCACGTTGACGTAGTCGCCCTCGTACGTGACGGAGAAGCCCACGAGCTGAAAGTCCGACAGCGGGCGCATCGACTCCAGCGAGAAGGGCGAGGTGCCGGTGCGGGCCAGCTCGTCCACGTCCTCGGCATCGGGCAGGAACACGCGCTCGCACACCACGTCCGGCAGCTCGTTGAAGTGCTTGTAGATCGTCTGGAAGCCGAGGTTGGACATGCCGACCGCGTAGGTGTTCGGGTAGACGAGGGCCACGGAGACCTTGCCGCCCCAGTCCTTGCGCACCGTGCCCTGCTCAGCGGCGAGGAGTGCCTGTGCTTTCTTCTTCAGTCGCCACGACATCGCGTCAGTTTACCACGGCCGCGCGGTCATCCCTTGATCACCCCCAGCGGGCGCAGGCGCGCCACGCGGGTGGAGATGCCGAAGCGGTGCACGACGTCCACGACGTCCTTGACGTCCTTGTAGGCCTCGGGCATCTCCTCCGCGAGGGCGTCGCGGCCCGCGGCGCGTGAGACGACGCCCCGCGCCTGCAGCTCACGACCGATGTTCCGCCCCTGCGCGGCTTTCTTCGCCGCCGTGCGGCTCAGCAGGCGGCCCGCGCCGTGACACGTGGAGCCGAACGTCTCGCGCATCGCTGCCTGCGTTCCCACCAGCACGAAGGAGTAGCGCCCCATGTCGCCCGGCACGAGCACCGGCTGCCCCGGGAAGGCGCGCGTGGCGCCCTTGCGGTGCACCAGCAGCCTCCGCGTGCGACCGTCCACCTCGTGCTCTTCCACCTTCGCCACGTTGTGCGCGACGTCATAGACCATCTCCATGCCGAGCGCCTGCTGCGTCATGCCGAGCACGCGTGCGAAGACGGTGCGGGCGGTGTGCGCGAGCACCTGCCGGTTGGCGAACGCGAAGTTGGCCGCCGACCGCATCGCTCCCAGGTACGCGCGCGCCTCCGGCGAGCCGGCGGGCGCACACGCGAGCTGGCGGTCAGGCATCGCGATACCCCAGCGGCGCATCGACTCGCCCGCGAGCTTCAGGAAGTCGGTGCACACCTGGTGGCCGACGCCGCGCGAGCCCGTGTGGATCATCAGCGTGAGCGATCCCAGGCGCAGGCCCATGCGCGCGGCCGCGGCCTCGTCGTAGATCTCGTCCACCACCTGGATCTCCATGAAGTGGTTGCCGGAGCCGAGGGAGCCGAGCTGGCGCAGGCCGCGCTCGCGCGCGTGCGGGGAGACGTCGTCGGGCACGGCGCCCTCGAGCCGGCCCTCCGACTCGATACGCGCGAGATCGCTCGCGATGCCGTGACCGCGGGCCACCGCCCACCCTGCCCCTTCTTGCATCACGGCGTCCAGGTCCCGCGCGCCGAGGCTGAGGGCGCCCTTGGCGCCGACGCCGGTCGGCACCGCCGCGTAGAGGCCGTTCACCAGCGCCGAAAGCTGCGGCGCCATCGCGGCCGCGTCGAGCGCCGTGGTGAGCAGGCGAACGCCGCAGTTGATGTCGAACCCGATCGCGCCCGGGCTCACCACGCCGTGCTCGGCGTCCGTCGCGACCACTCCGCCCACGGGCAGGCCGTACCCCTGGTGGATGTCGGGCATGGCGAGCGAGGCCTTGACGATGCCGGGCAGCATGGCGCCGTTGGCGACCTGCTCGAGGGCGAGCTCGTTGCGCAGATGCTCCATGAGCGGCTCGTCGGCCACGACGAGGCCGGGCACCCGCATGCCGGGCTTGGCGTCAGGCGGGATGCGCCAGAGATACGGCCCGACGCGCTCCACGTGCATCGGCCACCCTCCCGCCGCTCAACTGGCGGCGAGCCGCGTGCGCCGGCGCGCCCACGCCAGCCCCACCGCCGCCACCACGAGCCCGGCGAGGCTCGCGAGCTGCGGCACGCGGAAGGGGCCCACCCAGAAGCTGTCGAGCCGGATGGCCTCGATGGCGAAGCGCCCGATCGAGTAGAGCGCCACGTAGCAGAAGAAGAGCGCCCCCGGCCGGTCGCGCAGATGAGGCCGCAGCCACGTCACGAGCGCGACGAAGACGGCGAAGTCCCACACCGACTCGTAGAGGAAGGTGGGATGGAAGTAGTCGAACTCCGCGTAGCCCGGCGGACGGTGCGACGGCGAGATGTACAGCTTCCACGGCAGATTGGTGGGCTGGCCGAACGCCTCTTCGTTGAAGAAGTTCCCCCACCGCCCGATCGCCTGCCCGATGCAGATGGACGGCGCCGCGATGTCGAGCGCGCGCAGCACCGGAAGGCGCCAGCGATACGCGAGCCAGGCGCCCACGAGCGGGCCCACGATGAGCCCCCCGTGAATGGCGAGGCCGCCTTCCCACACGGCGATGATCTTGGACGGGTACTGGCCGTAGTAATCCCAGTTGAAGATGACCTCGTAGGCGCGCGCGCCCACCAGCCCGGCGAGGATCGCCCACTGCCCGGCGCTGACGATGTCGTCCGCGGGCAGGCCTTCCTTGCGCGCCTGGCGGTGGGCGAGCCAGAGGCCCACGATGATCGCCGTCGCCATCAAGATCCCGTACCAGCGAATGACGAGCGGACCGATCTGGAAGGCGATAGCGCCCGGAGAGGTCATGACCGACGTAAGATAAACTGCGCCCGCCGCTTCGTCCAATAAAGAACCGATCGGCGAGCGACGGACGGATCGACGGACGACACTTCGTCCCGGGGTTGGTGCTGGTGGAGGGATTCGAACCCCCACTGGACCGATTTTAAGTCGGTTGCCTCTGCCGATTGGGCTACACCAGCGACGCGGTGTATCCGCAACTCCAGCCCTGTAGAAAAATGGAGGCGGCGGCCGGATTCGAACCGGCGCATAACGGATTTGCAGTCCGCTCCCTTAACCACTTGGGTACGCCGCCGTGGTGAGAAGTCCCGCATAGTTATACACCAAATGAATCCGGGGCCCCGAGCAAGTGCGCCAAGCATATACCTCTGGCGCGTCGCGCCGCTCACCCCTCAACGCCGGAGGAGCCATGCCCCAGCCAGCCTCGAACTCGTCGATGAAGTCGCGGAGCCTGCCGTCGCCGATGCCGATCTCTCCGTGTACGAGGCAGGCCGAGAGCCGACGAAGAACAGCCCGGCCTGCAGCATGCTGCCGCAATGGTGCCGATGAAGACCGGAAAGAGGTCACCACGATAGGTCGGCGAGGAGAGAGGGAGCGCCCTGACGGCCGGCTACGGCGAAATCATGCTGGAGCGGGAAACGGGATTCGAACCCGCGACCCCGACCTTGGCAAGGTCGTGCTCTACCACTGAGCTATTCCCGCGTTCCAGCAGCAACGGATTCTACCACGGACCTCAGCCCGCATCCTCGCGCAGCGCCGCCGCCGCGTCCTCGGGCGGGACCGGGTTGATGAAGAACCCGCTGCCCCACTCGAAGCCGGCCACCTTCGTGAGCTTCGGGATGACTTCCAGGTGCCAGTGGAAATGATCGAGGGGGCCTTCGTGCAGCGGCGCCGTGTGGAGCATGAAGTTGAACGGCGGCTCCTTGAGCACCCGGTTCATGCGGCGCAGGAAGTCGCCGAGCAGGCGCACGAGGCCGCGCAGCTCATCCACGCCCGTCTCCTCGAAGGCGGAGCGGTGGCGCGTGGGCAGGATCCACGTCTCGAAGGGAAAGCGCGGGGCGAAGGGGGCGAGCGCCACGAAGCCGTCCGCCTCCGCGATGACGCGCCGGCGGCTGCGCCGCTCCTGGTGCACGATGTCGCACCATACGCAGCGCTCCTTCATCTCGTAGTACCGCGCGGAGCCGGCCAGCTCCTCGGTCACCATGATGGGGATGATGGGGGTGGCGATGAGTTGTGAGTGCGGATGCTCGAGAGAGGCGCCCGCCGCCTCGCCGTGGTTCTTGAAGCAGAGGATGTAGTCGAAGCGGGGGTCCTTTTTTAGATCTATCATCCGCTCGCGGACGGCGAGCAGCACCTCCGCCACCGCCTCCTCCGACATCGTGGCGAGCGAGGCGTCGTGATCCGGGGTCTCGATGACCACCTCGTGCGCGCCCACCCCGTTCATGCGGTCGAAGAGGCCCTCACCCGAGGGCTCGAGGTCGCCTTCGATCCGCAGCGCGGGGAACTTGTTCGGCACCACGCGAAAGGACCAGCCGGCAGAGTTCGCGGGCAGTCCGGGCGCGCGGCCGGCGAGGATCTCGGGCGGCGTCTTGTCCTCGTTGCCGGCGCAGAACACGCAGTTCGGCGTGCGCGGCCTCACGGGCTCCGGGGTGAAGTCGGACGGGCGCCGCGCGCGCTCGGTGGAGATGATCACCCAGCGGCCGACCACCGGATCCTTGCGCAGCTCAGGCACGCAGGCCCTCCACGGGCGCGTCCTCCCGCGTGGCCGCCCGCCCCAGCAGCGCGCGCAGCGCCTCCGGCGGCGCCTTGCCCTCGAAGAGCACGGCGCCCACCTCGGCGCAGATGGGCAGGCTCACTCCGTGCCGGCGCGCCAGCGCGAGCGCCGAGCGCACGGTCGGTACACCTTCCGCGACCATACGTGTAGAAGCGGCCACGGAGTGCGCCGTCTCCCCGCGCGCGAGCGCGACGCCGAGGGCGCGATTGCGGGAGAGCGTGCCGGTCGCGGTCAGCACCAGATCGCCGAGGCCCGCCAGTCCCGCCAGCGTGGCGGGATCACCGCCGAGCGCCGTCGCCAGCCGCGTCATCTCGGCGAGGCCGCGCGTGACGAGGGCCGCGCGCGCGTTCTCGCCGAGCCCGAGGCCGTCGGCGATCCCCGTCGCGATGGCGATCACGTTCTTGACCGCGCCGCCCACCTCCACGCCCACGATGTCACGGTTGGTGTAGAGGCGGAACTCCCGCGCGCCGATCCGCGACTGCAGATCGCGCGCAAGCTCGTCGTCGGCGCTCGCCACCACCGCCGCCGTGGGGCGGCCCAGCGCCACCTCACGTGCGAAGGTGGGGCCCGAGAGGGCGGCCACGCGCGCGCCGGGCAGACGCTCGGCGATGATCTCGCTCATGCGCACGTGACGCGTGGGATCGAACCCTTTGGTGGCCGACACCACGGGCACACGGACGGAGCCGAGGCCCGTGAGCGCCGCCGCCAGGAACTCGGAGGGTACCGCCACGATGAGGAGACCGCTGGCGGCGACGGCCTCGCGCGCGTCCGTCGTCGGCATGACGCCGGCAGGCAGCTCGACGTCGGCGAGATAGGTGGGATGGCGTCGATCACGCTCGATGGCAGCCACCACAGCGGCGGAGCGGGCACACAGCGCCACGCGCGCTCCCGCACGGGCGAGATGGACCGCGAGCGCGAGGCCCCAGCTGCCCGCCCCCAGCACCGCGACATCCGGCAGGCTCAGACCGAACCCCCGCGGCGGCCCAGCCGCCGCTCACTCCCGGAGGCCAGGCGCGCGATGTTGTCACGGTGCCGGATCACGACGATGGCGGCCACGGCGACGCACGCGAGCACGGAGACGGTGGGATACCCGAGCGCGAGCGCGCCCACGGGCACGAGGCACGCGGCGAGCAGCGAGGCGAGCGACACGTAGCGCGTGGTGGCGGCGACCACGACGAACACCGGGATGGCCGCCACGGCCGCCCACGGCACGAGGCGCAGGAAGGCCCCGAGGCCCGTGGCCACCCCTTTGCCGCCGCGGAAGCCGAGGAAGACCGACCAGCAGTTGCCCACCACCGCCGCCACCGCGCACGCCGCCGCGACGCCGGGTCCTCCCTCCACCATGGCGGCACCGACGGCCGCGGCGCCGTAGCCCTTGGCGATGTCTCCGAGCAAGGTGAGGATGCCGGGCAGGCGGCCCAGGGTGCGCATGACGTTGGTGGCTCCAATAGTGCCGCTGCCCTGGCGCCGGATGTCTCCGGCTCCGAACGCCTTGGCAATCAAATACCCGATCGGCACTGCTCCCACCAAGTACGCCGTCACCACCGCGAGGACGGTCACGACCACCGTTCTTCGTCGGGGACGATGGCGCGGTAGTCGGCCTTGCGGAAGAACCGGTAGAAGTAATCGACGGCAGAGACGACGGTGAGCGCGAGCGCGACCCAGAGGACGGCGGTGGCGGCCAGGTGCAGCGGGGGCGAGTTGAAGCCTTTCTCCAGAATCAGCATCGTGACCGCGATGTACTGGCTCACCGTCTTCCACTTCGCGAGGCGGGAGGCGGGCACGATCACGCCCACGCCCGCCGCCACCGCGCGCAGGCCCGTCACCGCCAGCTCGCGCCCGATGATGATGACGACGATCCACCCCTCCACCCGGTCGATGGTGAGGAGCGACACGAGGGCGGCGGTGACGAGGAGCTTGTCGGCGATGGGATCGAGGAGCGTGCCGAGCGTGGTCACCTGGTTGCGGCGCCGCGCGATGAGGCCGTCGAGCCAGTCGGTGAGCGAGGCGAGCGAGAAGATGGCCGCCGCGATGAGCGCGTGCACGCGCGAGGACGAGATGAGGAACAGGATCAGCAGCGGCACCGCGATGATCCGCGTGAGGGTGAGGCCGATCGGTAGGTTCACGCCGTGCCCATTATTCGCGCGCCCAAATGACCTTGTCAACGTCGGCCCGGTACACGGGCACGAGCGTGGTGGTGTCGAGGGCCAGGCACGCGGTGACGTCGGCGCCGCGCCCGGACGCCGCCAGATGGCGCGCCCATCCGGAGTCCGTCGCCAGCCGCGCCACGTCCTTGCCGTAGCGCCGCCCCAGCGCGAGCGCCT
>CAYQQT010000099.1:0-9712 GCA_964419375.1 uncultured bacterium | reverse complement strand
GGGCGGCGGCGACGAGGTCGCGCACCTTGTCGCGCGCGTCCTCGAGGTTGCGCGCCTGGTTGCGCGTGACCTGGCTGGTGACGACGAGCCGGCCCTCCGCATCGAGGCGGTGGCGGGCGAGCCACTGCAGCCGCGCGCGCGCGTCGGCGCTCAGCCCCTCGACGGCGTCGAGGTCGACACGGAGGTCGATCTTCGTGGCCACCTTGTTGACGTTCTGCCCCCCCGGTCCGGACGCGCGCACCGCGCGCACGTGCAGGGCGTGCGCCGGCACCCGAACGGACTCGTCGATGCGGATGGACTCCACGTGGGTATTGTAGAGGGTGGCATGTGACCACATCCAACCGCATAATCGCCGTATGACCGTCGCCGAGCGCCGACGCCTCACTGCTGTCGCCCGCGGCGAGCGCGCGGCCGATCTTTTCGTGCGCGGCGGTACGCTCCTCAACGTGTACACGGGCGAGCTCTACCCCGCCCACGTCGCCATCGCGGGCGAGCGCGTCGCCTACGTCGGCCTGCGTGACGACATGGTCGGTCCGCGCACGCAGCAGGTGGACGCGGGCGGGCGCGTGCTCGTCCCCGGCTACATCGATCCCCACGTGCACCCGGCGCACATGATCACGCCCGCAGCACTCGCGCGCCACCTGCTGCCGCTGGGCACCACCACGCTCTTTTCCGACACGCTGCAGTTCTGGGAGCTGGGCGGCCTGCGCGCCTTCCGTACCGTGGCGGACGCGCTCGCGCGCTCGCCCGTGAAGTTCTACTGGATGATCCGCGTGCAGGCGCAGACACGCACCACGGACGAGGCACGCCGCTTCCCTCTGCGCGACATCGCGCAGGCGCTCGCGCACCCGTGGTCGGTGGCGGCGGGCGAGGTGACGCGGTGGCCGGACGTGCACGCCGGCAGCGCCGATCTCCTGCAGCGCCTGCACCTGGCGCTCGCGCGCGGGCAGCGCGTGGAAGGCCACACGGCGGGCGCGGGGCCCGACAAGATCCCCGCCCTCGCCGCCGGCGGCCTCACCTCCGATCACGAGCCTGTTACCGCGCGCGAGGTACTGGACCGCGCGCGGCAGGGGATTGCGGTGATGCTGCGCGAGTCGTCGCTGCGCCCCGATCTCAACGGGCTGCTGGACGCGCTCAAGGAGGCGCCCGCGCTCGCCTCGCGCGTGATGCTGACCGCGGACGGATCGATGCCTGCCTTCATCCGCGATCACGGGTTCGTCGACCACCTCATCCGCACCGCCCTCGATCGGGGGGTGGCGCCGGTGGACGCCTACCGCATGGCCACGCTGAACCCGGCCGTGTATTTCCGGCGCGACGACGATGTCGGCGGCATCGCCCCCGGCCGCTACGCCGACGTGTGCGTGCTGGAGGATCTCAGCCAGCCGCGGCCGCAGACGGTCATCGCGCGCGGGCAGGTGGCCGCCGATCACGGGCGCGTGCTCGTCGACGTGCCGGAGCCGGCGTGGTCCAAGGTCTTCACCTCGCCGCACGCGCGCCTGGCCGCGCGCTGGCAGGCGCGCCCGGAGGATTTCGCCCTGCCGCCGCGCCCGACGTACCCCGTCATCCGGCTCGTGAGCGCCGTCATCACGAAATTGGAGGAGCGCGCGCCGGGCCCGGACGACCTGCACGCCGCCCTCGTGGACCGCGGCGGCCGCTGGGTGGCGCCCGCCCTCGTAGCCGGCTTCGCCGACCGCCTCGACGGCCTCGCGACGACGGTCACCACGGATTTCAACATCCTGGTGCTCGGCCGCAGCCCGCGCGCGATGGCGCGCGCGGTGAACCGGTTGACGCAGATCCGCGGCGGGGTGGTGATCACGGAGGGCGACACGGTGGTCTACGAGCTGCCGTTGCCGCTGGGCGGCATCATGACGCGCGGATCGCTCGTCGATGCCGCGCGCTGGGAGCAGGAGCTGCGGGCGCGGCTGGTGGAGCGCGGCTACGCGCATCACGATCCGCTCTTCACCATGCTCTTCCTCGCCGCCGACTTCTTGCCCGCCGTGCGGCTGAGCCCGCGCGGAGTGTGGGACGTCAAGCGCGGGCGCGTCCTGCTGCCGCGCCGGCTGTTGCGACCGCCGCCGCGGGGGCGATCGGCATGAGGCGCCGGTGGGCGGTGTGAGATGGCTTCTGGCGGCGCTTGCCGTCGGCGTACTGGCCACCGCGGGTAGCACGGCGGCGGCGGGCTCGTTCACGAGCGGAGTCCACGAGGGCCGGGCCTACCGGCTCTACGTGCCTACCACGCCGTCGGGGACGCTGGTCATCGCGCTGCACGGGTGCTGGCAGACGCCGGACGACTTCGCGCGCGGCACGCGGCTGAACGAGGCGGCCGACCGGCGCGGTCTCGTGGTCGTGTACCCGGCGCAGGGGCGCGGCGACAATCCGTATCGCTGCTGGAACTGGTACGCGGCCGACTCGCACACGGCGGCGGGGGGCGAGACGGGCGAGATCCTCGCCCTCGCGCGCCACATCCGGAGCGAGCAGGGGCTCAAAGAGCGCCGGGTCGTCGCGCTCGGCTTCTCGGCGGGCGGCTTCATGGCCGTCAACCTCGTGTGCGCAGCGCCGTCGCTGGTGAGCGGCGTGGGCGTGATGGCGGGCGGCGCGTACCGCTGCGGCGTCGGCGCCGAGTCCGCCATCCAGTGCATGCGCGGCCGCGTCCCCGACGGCGCCGTGGCCGCCCAGGCCTGCCTGAGCGTGACGGGGGGGCGCGCGCTGCCCGTGCGCGCTTCCCTCTGGCACGGCGCCCTCGACACCGTGGTGAACGCGGCCAACCTCGCAGCGCTGGAGACGATGTTCGCGCGCGCCATCGGGATGGCCTCGTCGGCGACCGAGCCACGCGACGGCGCCGTGACGTCGGTGTACCGCGACCGGCGCGGGATGCCCGTCATCGAGACGTGGCTCATCCGCGACATGGGCCACGCGTGGAGCGGCGGCGACGCGCGCGGCACCCACACGTATCCGCCGGGCCCGCGCGCCACCGACCGCATGCTCGACTTCCTGCTCGATTCCCCGCCGCGCTGACCGTGCGCCGCCAGCGGCGTCTCGCCCTCGGGGTTCTGGTGGCCGCCGCGGTCCTCGCCGTCGTCGCCTATCCCCTGCGCGCGACGTGGTGGGGCGGGCTCGTGCTCGCGATGGCGGAGGCGGGCGTGGTGGGCGGGCTCGCGGACTGGTTCGCCGTCACCGCGCTCTTTCGTCGTCCCCTCGGCCTCCCCATCCCGCACACCGCGCTCATTCCCTCGAACTGGGAGCTGATGGCGGCACGCGTGGGCAGCATGGTGGGCAACCGCGTGCTCACGAAGGAGTACGTGAGCGAGGAGATCGGCCGGGTGGACGTCGCGGAGCTGCTGGCGCAGGGCGCGGCGCGGCTGTCGCGCAAGGACATCGAGACGGCCACGCTCACCGCGGTGCAGTGGGCCGCCGATCTCATCACGCCGGCGACGTCGGGTGAGCTGCTCACGCGCCTGCGCCGGGCCCTCATGGACCAGCCCGTCGCGCCCGCGCTCGCGGCCGTTCTCGGTCTGGCGCGGCGGTACGGCTGGGACCAGCACGTCGTGCAGGGACTGCTGACCGTGCTCGCGGACGCGATGGACCGCCCCGAGTTCCGGCAGACGGTGGCCGAGCTCATCGACGACCTGCTCGCCCGCTACCGCGCGCAGCTCGGCAGATACCCGCGGCTGTGGGTCGGTCTGGCCGCAAAACTGGGGATCATCGACCGTGAGCGGCTCGTGGCCGCGCTGCACTCGGGCCTCAAGCAGGTGGCGGCCGATCCCGCGCACCCGCTGCGCGAGCGGTGGGGCGAGGTGGTCGCCGACCTCGAGAGCCGCCTCGCCACGGATGCCGTCCTCGCCGCGAAAGTGGAGGAGGCCAAGCGCCAGCTCCTGGAGACGCCCGCCATCGCCCAGCTCTTCGAGGACGCCGCCGCCGCCCTGCACCGCGCGCTCCTCGCCGATCTCCGCCGCGACCGCTCGGCGGTGGTGGAGTGGCTGGCGGACCGCCTCGAGCGCGGGCGCGTCACCCTCATCCAGGACGCCGAGCTGCGCGTGCAGGTGGACCGCTGGATCAAGGCGCGCGTGGCCGATCTCGTCGAGCGCCATCACGGCCGCCTGGCCTCGTTCATCGAGAACGGCGTGCGCGCGCTGGGTCCGGAGGGCGCCGTGCGGCTCATCGAGGAGCACGCGGGCGACGACCTGCAGTACATCCGGGTGAACGGCACCGTGGTGGGGGGCCTCGCCGGCGGCGCGATCTACCTCATCCACCTGCTGCTCCGCGCGCTCTGAGGGCGACGACGCGGCGCGTCGCGCCCGGGTTGTCGGTGTGCGGCTTTTCACGTACACTCCGGCCACCGCCGCACACCCTATGGAGGTATACGAATGACTTCGCTGCGACTTTTCGGCTTCCCCGGCGCTCTCGTGCTCGTCGCGGTGCTCCTGCTCAGCGGCGCTCCTGCCGTCGGCCAGTCGCCCAAGACGGGCGGCACGCTCAACATCATGCTGCGCGAAGACCTTTCGCAGGGTTTCGCCATCCACGAGACGGCCACCATCTCGGTGGTGTGGCCCGTGAGCCCGTGCTTCAACAACCTCGTGTACTACGACCCGTTGAAGAAGACGGAGAGCCTGGACACGATCATCGGCGAGCTGGCCGAGAAGTGGTCCTGGCAGGAAGGTGGACGCAACCTCGTCTTCTTCCTCCGCAAGGGCGTGAAGTGGCACGACGGCCAGCCCTTCACCTCCAAGGACGTGAAGTTCACCTTCGACATGCTGCGCGGCGCCCCCGACGCCGAGGGCAAGCTGCGGATCAACCCGCGCAAGGACTGGTACACCAACGTGCAGTCCATCGAGACGCCGGATCCGCACACGGTGGTTTTCCATCTCAAGCGGCCGCAGCCCTCGCTGCTGCTGATGCTCGCCTCCGGCTACACCCCCGTCTACGCCGCCCACATCCCGCCCGCGCAGTACCGCAGCACGTGCGTGGGCACGGGGCCGTTCAAGGTCAAGGAGTGGCGCAAGGGCGAGTTCGTCGAATACGTGAAGAATCCGGACTACTTCGTCAAAGGACGCCCCTACCTCGACGGCCTCAAGTACATCGTCATCGTCGAGCGCGGGAGCCGCACCGCCGGCCTGCAGTCGGGGCAGCTCGACGTCGCGATGCCGGGCGAGACGACCAAGACCGCGGCCGAGCAGCTCAAGAAGGCGGTGCCGCAGCTGGTGGTGACGCCGACCGCCACCAACGTAAGCGACAACATCATCATGAACATCAAGAAGCCGCCCTTCGACAACCAGAAGGTGCGGCTGGCCGTGAGCCAGGCCATCGACCGCCGCGCCCTCGTGCAGGCGGTGCACCAGGGCGGCGGCGTGCTGGGCGCGTCGCTGGCGCCGAAGCCTTACGGCGTGTGGGGGCTCCTCGACAAGGACCTCGTCGCCCTCGCCGGCTACGGCAAGCCCGCCGACGAGAAGGCCAAGGCCCGGAAGGCCCTGAGCGAGCTGGGGTTCACGCCGCAGAACCCGCTGCGCGTCGAGATGGTGACGCGCGCGATCGCGCTCTACGTGGACATGGCCTCGTTCGTGATCAACGAGCTCAAGCAGGTGGGCATCGAGGCCACGCTGAAGCAGATCGAGACCGCGCAGTGGCATCCGATGGCCACGCGGGGCGACTACCAGATCGGCGCCAACCTGACCGGGCTCGGCCCCGACGACCCGGACGCGAACTTCTACGAGAACTACAGCTGCGGCTCGCCGCGCAACTACAGCCAGTACTGCAACGAGCAGGTCATGAAGATGGTCGAGCAGCAGTCGCAGGAGATGGATGTCAAGAAGCGGCTCGCCATGGTGCACGCCATCCAGAAGAAGCTCGAGGAGGACGCCGCGCGCCCCATCCTCGACTGGCGACTCGACTACTTCACGGTGTGGCCGCACGTCAAGAACCTGGTCCCCCACCAGTCGATCTACAACTTCGGCCGCATGCAGGACGTGTGGAGCGACAAGTAAGGCGTTCCGGAGGGGGCCGCGCGGCCCCCTCCGAACCCCATCCCGTTTCCGCGAGGTCGGTGACGTGAAGACCTATGTGGCGCAGCGGCTCGCGATCGCGCTGCTGACGCTCTTCGGCATGTCGGTCGTCATCTTCGTGCTCCTGCGCCTGGCGCCGGGCGACATCGTGGACATCCTCTTCTCGTCCGCCGGTCACGTGAACGCCGCGGAGAAGCAGGCCATCCTCGTCGAACTCGGCATGGACAAGCCCTACTGGAAGCAGTACGTGGACTGGATCGGGCAGATGGCCGTGGGCGATCTCGGCAAGTCGTATCGCTACGATTCGCCCGCGTGGGAAATCATCAAGCCGATGATCCCGGTCACCATCGAGCTCGCCGCGCTCTCCACCATCATCTCCATCGCCCTCGGTGTGCCCGCCGGCGTCATCAGCGCCGTGCGCCAGGACACCGCCCTCGATTACGTGCTGCGCGTCGTCAGCCTCGCGGGGCTGTCGATGCCCTCCTTCTGGCTGGGCATGGTCATCATCCTCGTGCTCGTCTCGTGGCTCGGCTGGATCCCGTCCCTGACGTACGTGAAGCCCACCGACAACTTCTGGCAGCACGCCGTGCAGTTCCTGCTGCCCGCCCTCGCGGTGGGCTACCGCTCCTCCGCGCTGCTCATGCGCATCACGCGCTCCGCCGTGCTCGAGGTCATGCGCGAGGACTACATCCGGACCGCCTACGCCAAGGGGCAGACGGGCCGCTCGGTGATCTGGCGCCACGCCCTCAAGAACGCCATCCTGCCCGTGGTCACGGTCATCGGCATCGAGTTCGCCTTCCTCATCGGCGGCCTCGTGGTGACGGAGACGGTGTTCAACCTGCCCGGGGTGGCGCGCTTCCTCGTGCAGGCCATCCTCTGGCGGGACTATCCGATCGTGCAAAATCTCGTGATGTTCATCGCGGTGGTGGTGATCCTGTCCAACCTGACGGTGGACATGCTCTACGGCTATCTCGACCCGCGGGTGAAGTATAGCTAGGCCCATCAGCGTCGAGATCGCGCTCACGACGCCCGCGCGGGTGGTGGAGCGGACGTCGGTGGCGACGGCCGTGCGCCGCTTCGTGCGCAAGAAGCCCCTGGGGGCGGCGGGGGCCGTGTTGATCCTGGTCCTCGTCGTCACCGCTCTCGGCGCGGAGTTGATGCAGACGCACGATCCCATCGCCACTGACGCCGCGAACACGCTCGCGCGGCCCGGCGAGGAGCACTGGCTCGGCAGCGACCACCTCGGGCGCGACATCTACTCGCGCATCGTGCACGGTGCGCGCGTGTCGCTCATCGTGGGCCTGGGCTCGACGCTCATGGGCTCGGTGCTGGGCGGCATCATCGGATTGCTCTCCGGGTACGCGGGGGGCAAGACCGATCTCATCACCCAGCGTTTTATGGACATCCTGCAAGGGCTGCCCCTGCTGGTGCTCGCGCTCGTGATGTCGGCGGCGCTGGGACCGGCCATCCAGAACGTCATCATCGCCATCTCCATCCCGATCATCCCGCGCGCGGCGCGCGTTATCCGTGCCAGCGTGCTGTCCATCCGGGAGATGCAGTACGTGGAGGCGGCGCGCGCGCTCGGGATCTCGCACCTGCGCATCGCTTTCCGCCACGTGTGGCCGAACACCATCGGCCCCTTCATCGTGCTCACCACCGCGCAGCTCGGCAGCGCCATCCTGGTCGAGGCCACGCTCTCGTACCTCGGTCTCGGCGTGCCCGAGCCGTACCCGTCGTGGGGACGGATGCTGTCGGTATCGGCCGCGGAGTACGCGCAGAAGGCGCCGCACCTGGTGCTCTTCCCCGGTCTCGCCATCAGCCTCGCCGTGTTCGGCTCCAACCTGCTCGGCGACGCCCTGCGTGACACGCTCGATCCGAGACTGCGCGGCGCCTGAGCCGCCTCACCCCCGTGAACCGAGAGGAGAATTCGAGATGGCCGTCGCCCACGAGCTTCCCTGGCTGCCCGCGACCACGCTGGCCGCCCTCATCCGCAAGCGCAAGGTGTCCCCCGTCGAGGTGGTGGACGCCGTGCTCGAGCGCATCGACAAGGTCAATCCGCGCCTGAACGCCTTCGTCACCATCACCGCCGACGCCGCGCGCAAGCAGGCCAAGGCGGCCGAGCGCGCCGTCGGCAGGAAGGGCGCCAAGCTCGGCCCCCTCCACGGCGTGCCCTTCTCGGTGAAGGACCTCGTGATCACGAAGGGCGTGCGCACGACCTTCGGCACGCCCATCTACCGGGACAACGTGCCCACCGAGGACGCCCCCATCGTGGAGCGCCTCAAGGCGGCGGGCGCCATCATGACGGGCAAGACGAACACGCCGACGTTCGGCTGGATCGGCGCCACCCACAACCTGCTCTTCGGCCCCACGCGCAATCCGTGGAACCTGGAGCGCACGCCCGGCGGCTCCAGCGGCGGCGCCTCCGCGGCGGCGGCGGCGGGGCTGGGCCCGCTGCACGTGGGCACCGACGGCGGGGGCTCCATCCGCATCCCCGCCTCCTGCGCAGGCATCTTCGGCTTCAAGGCCTCCTACGGCCGCGTGCCCACGTATCCGGCGAGCGGCGCGTGGAGCCTGTCGCACGTGGGCCCGATGACGCGCACGGTGGCGGACGCGGCCCTCATGATGAACGTGGTGGCGGGCCCGGACGGCCGCGACCAGTACTCGCTGCCCGCGGATGATGCCGACTACGGCCGTGCGCTCACGGGCAAGATCAAGGGGCTGCGCGTCGCCTACACGGACGACCTCGGCTTCTCCGACGTGGTGGATCCCGAGGTGAGCGCGGCGTGCGCGCGCGCGGCCAAGGTCTTCCGCGAGCTCGGCTGCCGCGTGGACGAGGTGCAGCCGAAGTGGCCCTCGCCCAAGGCGTGCTGGGAGGAGATCTTCTGCGGCGGCATCGCCACGCGCATGGCGCCGTACCTCGACCGTCGCTCCGAGATCGACGCCGGCCTGTATCAGATGATCGAGCGCACGCTCAAGAACCCGCCCACCGCCTATCCGCAAGCGTGGTTCGACCGGCTCGCGTGGTGGCAGCACCCGCGCGCCTTCTTCGAGAAGTACGACCTGCTGCTCACGCCGACCATCGCGTGCCCGCCCTTTCGGGTGAACCAGGACAACCCGTCCGAGATCGCCGGACGGCCGGTGGCGCCGTACGCGTGGATCCCGTTCACGTACCCGTTCAACCTCACGGGGCAGCCCGCCTCCTCGGTGCCGTGCGGGTTCAGCAAGGACGGGCTGCCCATCGGGCTGCAGATCGTGGGCCGGCGCTACGACGACATGACGGTGATGCGCGCCTCCGCCGCCTTCGAGAAGGCGCGGCCGTGGATCCAGCATCGCCCCACCGCCATCGACTGATCCCGCTCGCGCTCTGCAACGAGGTCCTGCGCGAGCTGCCCTTTGCCGAGCAGTGCGCGTACGCGGCGGCCCTCGGCTACGACGCGCTCGAGGTGGCGCCGTTCACGCTCGGTGACGAGCCGCACCGCCTCGGCGCGTCGGCGCGCGCCGTCGTACGGCGCGCTGCCGCCGATGCCGGCCTCACCGTCGTCGGCCTGCACTGGCTCCTTGTCACGCCACCGGGGCTGTCCCTCACCGCGCCCGACGCCGCCGTGCGCGCGCGCACGGTGGACGTGATGCGCGGCCTCATCGGCCTCTGCGCCGACCTCGGCGGGCGCGTGATGGTGCACGGCTCGCCCGCCCAGCGCACCATCGCCGCCGGGGAC
>CAYQQT010000098.1:0-9749 GCA_964419375.1 uncultured bacterium | reverse complement strand
GCCGATCTCCGCCAGGCGCGGGCCGCGCGCGCGCTCGTGGAGCGGGCGGCGCGCGCGCTGGGCGGCCTCGACGTCCTCGTGAACAACGCCGCCCTCTTCTATCGCACGCCGCTCGCGACCACGACGCCCGCGCAGTACGACGCCATGCTCGCCGTCAACGTGCGCGCCGTCTTTCTGTGCACGCAGGCAGCCGCCGCGCGCATGGAGCGTGGCGGCCACATCGTCAACATCGGCGACGCCGGCGCCGAGCGCCCGGAGCCGGGCTGGGTGGCGTACGCGCTCTCCAAGGCCGCCGTCGCCGCTCTCACGCGCGGCCTCGGCGCCGAGCTCCAACCGCGTGGCATCGCCGTCAACTGCGTGGCGCCCGGCCCCGTGCTCAAGCCCGAGCGGTTGCCCGCGGCGCGCTGGAGCGCGATCCGAAGGGGAGGCGGGGAAGGCGTGACGGCGGTGGCGGCGGCGGTGGTGTCGTTCTCCACGTGCCCCGCCGACGTCACGGGGCAGGTGCTCACGGTGGACGGCGAAGCGGCGGTGCGGCGGTGATCGGCGGCGCCGCCCTCGGCATCTGGATCGACGTGGACGCGGGCGCCCTCGAGGACTTCAACGCCTGGTACCGCGAACAGCACATCCCCGAGCGCCTCGGCGTGCCCGGCTTCCGTCGCGGCCGGCGCTACGAGGCCACCGGCGGCGGCCCCGCGTACTTCACGCTCTACGAAACGGACGACGCCGCCGTGCTGTCGTCTGCGGCGTACCTGGCGCGCCTGAATTCGCCCACCGAGTGGACGCGCCGCGTGCTGCCCGCGATGCGCACGATGATCCGCAACGCCTACCGCCTCGTCGGCGCCTCACCCGAGCCGGCGTCGCCCGCCACGCGCCTGCTCACCGTGCGCGTGCAGCCCCACTCCGGCCGCGGCCCCTACGTGCGCGCCTGGCTCGCCAACGACGCGGTGAGTACCGTCAGCGCCCTCGACGGCGTCGCCGGAGTCGCCGTCTACGAGTCCGACACCTCCGGTACGAGCGTCGTGACCGAAGAGCGCAAGCTCGTCGGCGCCGAAGTCAAAGCCGCCCCACCCTTCCTGGCCCTCTGCGAACTGCACCCCAGCGCCGACGCCGCCGCGTTGCAAACGTTCTGGCAGTCATGGGCCACAAAAATCGCCGCAGAAGTAACGACGGACGAATACCGCCTCCTCTACGGCGGCACGTCCGAGGCCTGATCCGTAGTCCAGACGAAGTCCAGTCGGTGTCCGAGTCCCCTCTAACGTGACGTATCAGCCGCGGCGCGTTCTACGCGGTTGATCTACATGGGGGCCTCGACGGGCCCCCAATCCCCCGCGCTCGGTCGCGCCCCGGCAAAGCCGTGGCGCGTCTCGGTCTCTGGCGGCTGCCTACGCCGTCGGCTGCATGCGTTCGTTAGCCAAGCAGCCCATCGTAGTCTGCATGCGTGCCGATCCAGAATCACACGAGCCCATCCCGGTAGCCGTTATCCCGCTGGCGGACGTGCGTTCGGCGGGGGCGGCTTGGGCTTCGGTGTGCGAGGACCCGTTTCCCTCTCAACTTGGACCGCGCGTGGCGTGACGATGGAGCCCAGCCGCCACGGGTCCGAATCGCCACCATCCACGTGGTCCCCGCACCCCGAAGCCCAAGCTGCCCCCGCCGAACGCACGCGGGTCTGTCGGACTACAGGCTCGCGCGGAAGCGGTCGCGAATCTCGGCGGGTGTGTACGGAATGCGGGGCACGTCGGCTTCTTCGGTGGTGACTTTCACGAGCACGAAGTGCGGCCCGTCGCTGCCGAGCGCCGCCGCCACGGCCGACTCGATCGCGCGCGGCTCCGTGACCGCCACGGAGGTGCGATAGCCCGCCGCCGCCGCGAGCCGGTGCAGCCCCACCTCGCGCGAGGGCGAACGCTGGTTGCCCGTGGAGCCGTACACCTCGTTGTCGAAGACGCAGTGCACGAAGTTGCGCGGCTGGCGCGCGCCCACCATGGCGAGGATCCCGAGGTTCATCAGCAGATTGCCGTCGCCGTCGAAGACCACGCTGCGCTGCTGCGGGCGCGCGAGGGCGAGGCCGAAGCCGATGGCGGAGGCGAGCCCCATGGAGCCGATCATGTAGAAGTTCTGCGGGCGGTCGCCGAGCGAGTACGACTCGCGGCAGATGTAGCCGTTGGCGTGGACGAGGGGTTCGTCGCCGAGCTGCTTGCGCGCCACCTCGATGGCCGCGCGCCGCGAGACGGACGGCACCAGGCGCTCCACCGGCGCACTGAGGCGGGGTAGCCGCGCCGCCGCCGACGCTGCCGGAGCCCCGTGCGCGGCGTGGCCGGTCTCCACGACGTTCGGCGGTACGAGCAGCGCCACCGGCTGCATGCGCGCATCCATCTCCGAGGCCGCCCACGCGATGTCCGCGCTCACGGATTCGGCGCCCAGCGTGCGATGCGGAATGCGCAGGAGGTCGAGGAGGCTGGGCGTGATCTCGCCCGTCAGGATGTGCTCCGGCGCGTCCTTGCCCTCGTACCCGCGCCACGTGACGACGAGCAGCACGGGCAAGCCGTACATGAGCGAGAGGGAGGCGAGGGCGTTGAGGCTGGTGCCGAGGCCGGAGTTCTGCATGAGCACGCAGGGGCGGCGGCCTGCGAGCCAGGCGCCCGCCGCCAGGCCGACGGCGGCGTCCTCGCGCGCAGCGGCGACGTACGGTGCCTCCGCGCCTGGCTCCAGCGTGGCGATGACGTCCTCCACGAGGGAGCAGGGCACGCCCGTGAAGAAATCGAAGTGGCTCCGCCGGAGGGCCGCGGCGAAATCGCGGCCGGAGATCACGTGAGCTGGGTGAGCCGGCGCGGGCCCATCACGCGCAAAAAATCGCCGAGGGAGGCGAAGCGCATGAAGGGGTTCTCGCTCTTCTGCGCGCCGATGGTGGAGGCGGCGCCGCCGTAGTTGTGGCCGGGCAGCAGGCGCGTGTCGTCGGGCAGCGCGCCCAGCCGCTGCGTGAGCGACAGGTACATCTGCGCGGGGTCGCTGCCGGGCAGGTCGGTGCGGCCGCAGGAATTGATGAAGAGCGTGTCGCCCGAGATGACGTGCCCCTCCACCACGAAGCACTGCGAGCCCGGCGTGTGCCCCGGCGTGTGCATGAAGGTCAGCGTGAGGCGCCCCACCGGCAGCGTGTCCGCGTTGTCGACCTTCACGAGGTCGGAGCCGAAGCCCTTCAGGAACTCGCCCTCCGCCTTGTGCACGTAGACCTTGGCGCGGATGCGCCCGAGCAGCTCCTCAACGCCGGGGATGCGCCCCGGCATCCCCCAGGACTCGAGGCTGCCGCCCACGTGGTCCTGGTGCGTGTGCGTGACGAGCGCGCCCGTGATCGTCATGTCGTCGGTGGCGGCGGCGTCCAGGATGGCGTCGATCTCCCACGCGGGGTCGACCACCACACATTGCTTCGCCACGGGGTCACCCACGAGATAGACGAAGTTCTGCATGGGACCCAATTCCATCTGCTTGACGTACACGCCGTCGCCAACCACCCGCGTATGCTACCGCGTCGGTGGCCGCGGCGCGAACAATCGGCCGATCGACGGCGGCGGTTGGCCTCCCCGCGCGACGGCGAGATCAAATGAGCACGCGCGTGATCGAGGAGCGTCACGGCTTCGCCGGGGCGCTGCCGAGCGCGGGGGGCTTGGGGGGCCCTTCGAGGCCCCCCATGTGATCAGTCAACTGACGGACAGGAAGGCGTAGCCGACCGACCGCAGCTCGGCCTCCACGTGGGGGCGGCGGCGGCGGTCGGCCTGGCGACGGTCGGCGCCGGCGGCGGGGTCGTTGCGACGGCGCTCGTCGGCGCGGCGGTCCCAGACCACCTGGACGTTCTCCGCGTCCGCGAAGGTCTGTGTCAGGTAGCGGTAGAGATCGGGTCGGTCGCGGGCGACGATGAAGAGCTCGCGCGGCATGGGCGAGAATCTACCCCAGATGGGCCCGTCAGCGGAAGTCCGCGGGCACTTTGGGAGGCTCGCCGAGCTCGCGCGCATCCACCGCGTAAATGGCCGGCGAGGCGGCCAGCTTGACGTAGGCGCGGTCGCCCTCGCGCTTGCCCACCAGCACCGTGGCCAGCGGCGCGCCGTCGGGCTTCAGGAGCGCCACTTCCATCGATGGGGCATCGAGACCGTACTTGCCGGGCTCCTCGCCCCCCGGCGCGACGATCTCGCGCCACTTCAGGCCCCGCAGCACACCGAGCAGCTCGTCGACCTTGGCCGCCTTCGCCGTCCCCTTGCTCGGCTCCAGCATCTTCCACTCCGTGTCACCGCTGCGTTCCAGCAGCGCGACATCGCCGCCCACGCGCACGCGGACGCGCTTGACGGCCTTGGTGTCGAGGCCGCTCACGAGCGTGCGGTCGCGCAGGTCGTTGGCCGTGCGCGCCAGCTCCGGGATCCACTTCGCTTCCACGAGCGCGACGGGGCCCTTGTCGGCGAGCGCGGCGTACGCGCTGGGCGCGCCGCTGCGCGTCTCCGTCGACGGCGCGAGCAGCAGCGTGGTGGGCGGCGCGCCCTCCTGCGTGAGCGTCACGCGCACTTCGGGCTTCGGCAGGTAACGCGGGATGCCGGAGGCGTCGTCGGTGAGAAAGCCCACCGCGCGCACGCCGCGCAGCTTGACCAGCATGGCGCCCGCCTCGACCTGGTCCGCGGGCAGCGCCTGGGGCGCCACGATGCGCCAGCGGCCGTCCTCGCGCGCCAGTGTCACCGCGCCGCGCGGGCTGTCGATGTCCAGCTTCGTCACCTTGTCGCGGTCGAAATCGACGAGCAGCTTGTTGCGCAGGACGGCGACGTTGCGAGGAAGGGCTTTCGCCACGTCGTCGGGCAGGAGGAACACGGTGCTGCCGCCCTCGCGCATCGCGTACGTGCCCTGGCGGGCGGCGTCCGCGCGTCCGAGGAGGAGCGTGCGGCTCGCGCGCTCCTTGTCCTTGCCGGTGTGGATGGTCACGCGCAGGGGGCGGTCCAGCCCGTAGGGCGCCAGCGTGGGAGGCGACTCCGCCACGAACTCCTTCACCTTGCCGCTGCCCAGCTTGTCCAGGAAGTCCGTCACCACGTCGCTGTCCGCGGGCAGCGCGACGGGTCGCGCGATCTTCCAGCGGCCCGCGTCCGCCGGCTCCACCGCGATGGCGCCCTCGCCGGTAACGAGCTCGAAGCCCGTCACCTCCGCGCGGTTGTAGGCGAGGATGGTGCGGTCGCGCAGGTCGGCGGCGGGGCGGCTCGCCTCGCGCGCGACACTATCCGGCAGCACGAACACGGCGGGCTTGCCCTTCTCGCTCGCGTACACCCACACCCCCGTCGGGCTCTTGGCGCCGATGGAGAGGCCGACCTGCTTGCCGTCCTTGAGGGTGAGATCGATGTCCGCCACCGGCTTGTCGAGGCCGAACTCCGCCGACGACGCGGGCGTGGCGGCGATCTCGCGGTCGATCTTGGCGGTGAGGATGGTGGTGAGCATGCCGTCCACCTCGGTGCCGTTGGCGCGCGTCTTCACGGGCGCCGTCATCTCCCAGCCGTCACCGGCGCGCTCGAGGCGCAGCGTCTCCGCGCCGCGCTTGATCTCCACCACGCTCACGTCCTTCGGCTCGACGGCGAAGACGCGGCCCTTGCGGCTCTCCGCCTGCTCGCGCTCCGGCGCCCAGCGGATCTCGTAGAGGTAGTAGGCGCCGCCGAGGACGGCCAGAATGACGGCGAGGGCGACGGTCGTCTGCCAGCGCATCGGCCCCGCTACTTCGCGGCGCGGCGGCGCATGAGGGCGACGATCCCGCCCACGAGCACGATACCCGGCAGGACCACCACCGGCAGCCAGAACACCGCCTGGGCCTGTTGCGCGTTGAGGAAGACCGGCGTCGCCTTCGTATCCTTGGGCCGGATGGAGATCTGGTCCTCTTCCTCGGCGAGCCAGCTCACCGTGTTGAGGAAGAAATCGCGGTTGCCCTGCAGATTCAGGAACTGGTTGGTGGCGACGTTGGAGGTGCCGTAGACGACCAACCGCGTCTTGTCGCGGGTGACCGCCACCACGATCGGCAGCGGCCCGCGCGCGTCCGCGCCGTCCGGCTTCACCTGCCCCGCCTGGATGGAGGCGCCGTCCGTCTCCCCCCAGCTCTCCGCGCTCGTGCGCGCCAGCGGCTGCACGCTCGTGCCGGGCGGCACCGTCTTCGCCGGCGCCACCGTGCGCGTGAGCGGGAACAGCGTGGTGAGGCCCGCGAGGTCACGCGTGATCGTGTGCGGCTCGTACTGCTGCACGATGGGGATCTCGGGGCCGATGCCGAAGAGCCGCCCGATCGGGCTCAGCTCCACCACGAGGTTGTCGCCCAGCTCGATGCCGTACTTGGCGAGCAGGCGCTTGACGGCGTCGTCCTGCACCTTCTGCGGGAAGGGCGGGTTCACCATCACGAGCAGCTTGCCGCCGCGGCCGAGATAGGCGTCGAGCGCGTCCGCCTCCGGCGCAAAGAGCTCGGTGCGCGGTCCCGGCATGAGGATGACGGCGGCATCGTCCGGCACCTTGCCCGCGCGCGCGAGCGCGAGCGGCTTGACCTCGTAGTTGGCCCGCTCCATGGCCGTCTTGGCCTCGCTGAAGCCGGCGCGCTCGCTGGAGGTGAGCTCGCTCTCGCCGTGGCCCTGGCTGACGTACAGCACGCGCTTGCCCTCGCGCGTGACCTTGAGAAGGCCGTTGGTGAGCTTCTCCTCCTCCGCGTCCGTCACCTTCTCCGAGCGCGTCTTCGTCTCCAGGACGATGGCGCCGTACGCCTCCACATTGTAGCGGCGCGCGAGCGCGGGCTCGCGGTCGGGGTCGACCACCTTCCACGTGAACTTACCATTGGAGTAGCGCGCGTACTGCTTGAAGAGGTCCTCCGCCACGCGCTTGCCGGGCTGGTCGGTGCGGAAGAACCCGACCGCGTTCACCTCCGACTTGAGATTGCCGAGAAGCTGGATCGTCTGCGCGGACAGGCTGTGGCGCCGGTTCTCCGTGAGGTCGATCCGCTTGTTGTACCGGTAGGAGAACGCCTCCACGAGCGTGATGATGCCGAGCACCATCACGATCATGACGGCCGCGTTGACGCCGTACCGCAGCGTGCGGCCGCTCATCGTCGCCCGCGCCTCGCCCAGGCGCGGCACCACGGAGAGCACGACGAGCACGATGCCGAGGCTCACCACCGCCCACCACAGCCGGTCGCGGTTGGGCAGCGCGAAGGGCTGGATGACCGCCGCCGCGAGGGCGGCGAGGCCGATATAGAAGAGCCAGTCGGTCACGCGACGCATCGGATCAACCCTTCCACCGGCGCGACTCGATCGAGCGCAGCGCCAGGAACAGCGCGAGCAGCGTGAAGTCGAGGTAGTACACGACGTCCTTGGTGTCGAGGATGCCTTTGGAGAAGCTGTCGTTGTGCTCGGGGATGGACAGGTGATGGAGCACCTTGCCGAACACGCCCCCCGCGTTGTCGGCGGGCCAGGCGATGACCCAGAACATCAACAGAATCCCGAAGGTGGTGACGGCGGCCACGATCTGGTTCTCGGTGAGGGAGGACGCGAAGACGCCGACGGCGAGGAACATGCCGCCCATCAGCAGCAGCCCCAGGTAGCCCGTGAGCAGCGGCCCCCACTCCACGCGCGAGAAGTACATCACGATGGCCGGATAGAGCAGCGTGAGCCCGATCATGATGGCGTACAGCGCGAAGGCGGCGAGGTACTTGCCGAGCAGCACCGCCCCGTCACGCACCGGGTACGTGAGGAGCAGCTCGATGGTGCCCGAGCGGCGCTCTTCGGCGATGAGGCGCATGGTGAAGAGCGGCATGAGCAACAATAATATTACGCTCAGGTTGGAGAAGAGGGGCCGCAGCACGCTGTCCGTCACGTTGAGCTGCCCGGCCATCTGCGGGTTCATCGCCGATTGCATGGAGGCCATCGTGAAGAACGCAAAGATGGAGTAGAAGAAGAACCCCGCCAGCAGCAGGAAGATGGTCATGATGACGTACGCCACCGGCGAGGTGAAATACAGCCGCAGCTCCTTCTTGAAGATCGGCCACACCTTCACGCCGAAAGCTCCGGCGCCGGCGTGGCCGCGACCGCCTCGGGCTCCTGCTCCTCGCCCGCGACGATCTTCATGAAGACCTCCTCGAGCGTCATGCCCACGCGCTTGAGCTCGCGCAGCTCCCACTTCTGCTGGGCCACGAGCTGGAAGATCTCGGTGCGCACGTCCCGCCCGCGCGCGGACTCCACCACGTAGCGCGCGGCGCCGTCCACGGCGGGCAGCTGCGTGACCGCCTGCACGCCGGGGAGGCCGCGCATGGCGGCGTCCACCGCGGCGGGCGGGCCGACGACCTCCACCTCCACGCGCGCGCCCGGGAAGAACTGCTCCACCAGCGTGTCGATGGGCCCCTGGGCCACGATGGCGCCCTTGTTGATGATCACCACGCCGCTGCACACCATGGAGACCTCGGGCAGGATGTGCGTGGACAGGATGACGGTGTGGTCGCCCGCGAGCGACTTCACGAGCGCGCGCATGTCGGCGATCTGCCGCGGGTCGAGGCCGATGGTGGGCTCGTCGAGGATGAGCACGGGGGGATCGCTGATGATCGCCTGCGCCAGCCCCACCCGCTGCCGGTAGCCCTTGGAGAGGGTGCCGATGAGGCGGTGCTGCATGTCGGTGACGTGGCAGCGGTCCATCACGTCCGCCACGCGCTTGCGGCGCTCCGAGCGCCCGAGGCCTTTGATCTCCGCCACGAAGTCCAGGTACGGCGCCACCCGCATGTCGGTGTAGAGGGGGACGTTCTCGGGGAGGTAGCCGATGCGCCGGCGCACCTCCATGGACTCGCGGAAGACGTCGTACCCGGCCACCTTCGCGGTGCCACCGGTGGCGGGCATGAAGCAGGCCAGGATGCGCATGGTCGTCGACTTGCCGGCGCCGTTGGGACCGAGAAAGCCGACGATCTGTCCGGCCTCGACGTTGAACGACACGTCCCGGATCGCGGTGTACCCGCCCGCGTATTGCTTGGTGAGGTTCTGGACTTCGATCATTCGTCGATCATTGGCTAGCCCGGCGGATTATACACCGCCGTTGGGCCCCGCCGGAACGACGGGCATGATGACCTGCAGCCACGCGGGCACCGCCACCATCCGGCTCGTGGCCGGATCCAAGCAGGCGTGCAACGTGGACCCGGTGGCGATGGTCTCTCCCGCCTCGTTCACCAACTGGTAGCCGAACCGAAAGCTCGCCCGCCGGCGCTCGCTGATCCACACCCGCGCATCCAGCAGATCGTCCAGCCGCGCCGGCTTCACATACCGCACGGTGGCCTCCACCACCGGCATATGAATCTTCTCATCGACATCCGATATCGCCCACCCCTGCTGCCGCAGAAACTCAACCCGCGCCACCTCGAAGTACGTCAAATAATTCCCGTAGTACACGACCTTCATACAGTCCGTGTCCTTATACCGCACCCGGATCTTCGTCGACGCAATCACAGCGCGCCCGTCATAAGTCGGACACCGACCGAGGACCGCACGTCGGCGTGTCGAGGAGTGCCGCGGCTTTGCCGCGGCACTGCCGAGCGCGGGGGGCTTGGGGGGCCCTTCGAGGCCCCCCATATAACGAGTCGCCCAGCCGCCCCCGGCCGAGCCGGCCACCACCATCCACGTGGTCCCAGGACCCCGACGCCGCCCCCGCCTCCACCGAGTACACGGGAATCAGCACCAGCTAGAGATATTGGCCGTAGCGGATTTTCTCGACGACGGTGCGCACGCGCTTGTAGG
>CAYQQT010000097.1:4528-9978 GCA_964419375.1 uncultured bacterium | reverse complement strand
GCGCCGCGGTGGTTCGCAGCGACGAGGAAGAGAGCGGCGAACCACCGCGGCGCCCCGCCCCTCCGTTTACCAGCCGAAGCGTCTACACGCCGCTACCGACGCGGCCCGTCAGACTTTGTGATAACGCCGCACGCGATCCGCGCCCCGGAGTTCCCCGTGGGATCCGTGCGAAAGTCATCCGGCGCCGCGTGGATGACGAGCGCGCTGCCGTCGGCGTCGGACAGCGCCGCGGGCCCCGTGACCAGCGAGATCTGCTCCGTGGTCGTCTCCAGCCGTCCCGTTCCGTCACCGGCGACGGTGAGGTTGGGCAGGTCGCCTGCGTGCGAGCCCTGAGGGTTGAGCGCGCCGTGCTGCCGGCCACCCGGATTGAAGTGACCGCCCGCGGAGGTGAACGCGGGCCCCTCGCACTTGCCCACCTCGTGGATGTGCACGCCCTTCACTCCCGCAGGCAGGCCGCGCACCTGCATGACGATGCGCACGGCGGAGCCGAGCTGCGTGAGGTTGGCGGTGCCCACCGTCTGGCCGCCGGCGTCCTTGATCTCGGCGGCCGCGGTGTTGTCGGTGGTGGAGGACTGCATCATGCTGGAGCACCCGGAGAGCAGCAGCGTGGCGAGCAGGACGGTGAGGCGTCTCATGTGGATTCTCCTTTGGCGAAATCCTGCTTCGCCCGCGCCAGCGTCTCCGGCGAGGCGAGCAGGTCGAGGGCGGTGAGCGCGAGCGCCTTGGCTCCCGCCACCATGCCCGTGCGCGCCAGCGGCGAGCGCGCCCACTGCGCGAAATCGCGCGAGTGTCCGGGCACGCCGTCTGGCGAGATGCGGATGTACGGGTGGATGGTCGGCAGCCGCTGGCTCACGTTGCCGCAATCGGTGGAGCCGTAGCCGGCCTCGCCGTCGTCGGGATCCTCGGGGAAGTCGATGAGCTCGAGGTTGTCGGCGAACAGACGCGCCATGGTCGCGTTCGGCCGCAGGGGCTCGTGCACGGTCGGATCCTCGGTCACGGTGACGCGGCAGCCGGTGGCGGTGGCGGCGCCCTCGGCGGCGGCGCGGAAGCGGCGCACCAGTTCCTCGCAGTAGTCCACCGTGATGGCGCGCAGGTAGAACTCCGCGCTCGTGTACTCGGGGATGATGTTGGCCTGCTCGCCGCCCTTGGTGATGATGCCGTGCACGCGCGCGTCGGGGCGGAGCTGCTGGCGCATGGCGTCGAGGCTGACGAAGAGCTGGATGACCGCGTTGAGCGCGTTGACGCCGCGCCACGGCCACGACGAGGCGTGGGCGGCCTGCCCGTGGTATTCCACCTTCACTTTGATGATGCCGAGGCTCGGCCGCCACACCTGCGTGCCGCAGCGGCCGTGGATCATCATGGCGGCGTCGACGTCCTTGAAGACGCCCGCGTCCATCAGCTTCACTTTTCCGGCGCCGCCCTCTTCCGCGGGCGTGCCGATCACCTGGATGCGGCCGGCGAAGGGCACGGTGCCGAGCGCGGCCGCGATGGCGGCGCCGGCGCCGGTGCCGGCGGTGGCGATGACGTTGTGACCGCACGCGTGCCCGATGCCGGGGAGCGCGTCGTACTCCGCCATGATGGCGACGGTGGGGCCGGCGCCGGTGCCCTCGATGGTGGCGCGAAAGGCGGTGGGCAGGCCGCCCACGCCGCGCTCCACCCTGGCGCCGTGCTGCTCCAGGAAGTCGGCGAGCCACGCGGACGCCTTCTCTTCCTTGAAGGCCAGCTCCGGCGTGTCGTGGATCTTGTGCGAGAGCGCTTCCAGCTCGTCGGCGAGCGTGTCCACTCTCTGCGCGACCTTCAGCTTGGCGTCCATTACTTGCTCGCCTCGAACTCCCGCCGCGCCTCCTTCACGAGCGCCGGGTTGGCGAGCAGGTCGTACACGGTCATCGCCATCGCCTTGGCCGCGCCCTTGAGACCTTCCAGGGCGAGCGGGGTGACGGCGGCCGCCTCGAAGGCGCGCGAGTGGATGGGGGTGCCGTCGGGCGCGATCTTCACGAGCGGCTGGATGGCGGGAATGACCTGGCTCACGTTGCCGATGTCGGAGGAGCCCAGGCGGTCCTTGATCTCCGGCGACTCGGCAATGCCGAGCGCCTTCCAGTTCGCGCGGAAGGCGGCGAGCAGGGCGTCGTTCTTCTTCATGGGCTCGTACGCGTGGTCGTGCTCGGTGACCTTCAGCGCGCAGCCGGCCGCTTTCGCGGCGCCCTCCGCGCACGCGATGACGCGCTTCTGGAGCGCCCACATGTAGTCCAAGCTCGGCGCGCGTACGTAGAACAGGCACGCGGCGACCTCGGGGATGATGTTGGGCGCCGCACCCCCGTTGGTCACGATGCCGTGCATGCGCGCGTCCGGCCGCACCTGCTGGCGCAGCATGCTGACGTTGTTGAAGGTCTGGATGACGGCGTCGAGCGCGTTCACGCCCTGCCACGGATCGGCGGAGGCGTGCGCGGCCTTGCCCGTGAACTCGAAGCCGACACGCACGATGCCGAGCAGGTCCTGATGCCCGATCCACGTGTCCCAGCCGTGCACCATCATGGCCGCGTCCACGTCCTTGAAGACACCACCCTTGATCAGCTTCACCTTGCCGCCGCCGCCCTCTTCGGCGGGCGTGCCGATCACGTGGATGCGCCCCTTCGGCAGCGTGTCTTTCACGGCGGCCAGGGCCGCGCCCGCGCCCGCGCCGCTGGCGGCGATGACGTTGTGGCCGCACGCGTGCCCGATGGCGGGCAGGGCGTCGTACTCGCAGAGGATGGCGATGGTCGGCCCGTCCCCCGTCTCCATCGTCGCGCGGAAGGCCGTGTCCACGCCCGCCACGCCGCGCTCAACCTTGAAGCCGTGCACGCTGAGGAAGTCGCAGAGCCAGCCGGCGGCTTTCATTTCCTGGTAGGCGAGCTCGGGGTGGTCGTGGATGCGGCGGGAGAGCTGCTCGAGGTCGTTGCCGAGACGGTCCACGGCCTGAGCGATCGAGTCTTTGACGGTGCTCATAGAGGGTCTCCTGGAATGGTGATCGTGGACCGCGCGGCCCGACGAGCAACTATAACATTCAGGAGAAGGCGGGCCGGGGACGGCCCCGGCCCGTGATTAGCGCGCGTCTACCTCGTGGTCGGCGAGATCGAAGACGGCGGCGGGCCGAGCGGGACCGAGCCGGGCATCGCGCTCGGCATCGTGGTCGACGACGACGGCGGTGGCGGCGGGGTGCCGGCCGGCACGCCGATCGCCGGCAGCGTCGTGCTCGGCATCGATGACGGAGAGATGCCGCTCGGCGACACCGTGCTCGGCACCGACTGCGGCGACTGCCCCGCGCCGGGGCTGCCCAGGCTCGGCACGGAGCCCGGCGACTGGGGGCCGCCGGGGCTGCCCAGGCTGGGCACGCTGGGTGGCTGCTGCGGCAGGCCAGTCTGCGCGAGGACCGGGGTGGCCGGGATGATCAAAGCGAAGGCGACGAGCGTCCATACGTATTTCATGGGGTTGCACATACGCAATCGCGGTGCCACGATGCCCCGGTGACAAGCCGCGTCCCCATCGGAGTGGCCATCCCGCAGACGTTTCGTGACGGCGCCGTGGACCCCCGCCGCATCGCCGACTTCCTGCGCCGCGCGGAAACCTTGGGCTTCCACAGCGCGTGGGTCGTCGAGCAGATTCTCGGCGCCATGGCGACCCTCGAGCCGGTCGATCTGCTCGCCTACGCGGCCGCGCTCACCGAGCGCATGCGCCTGGGCTCGGCGGTGCTCCTGACGGCCCTGCGTAATCCTGTCCATCTTGCGAAAAGTCTTGCAACGGTCGATCAGCTCAGCGGCGGGCGCCTCATCGTGGGGGTGGGCCTCGGCGGCAACCCGCGCGTGTACCCGGCCTACGGTCTGAGCGAAGCGCGCCGAGCGGCCCGCTTCGAGGAGGGTCTGACGCTCATGAAGCGGCTGTGGACGGAGCCGCGCGTCACGATGAAGGGTGAGTTCTTCAACGTCGACAATGCATCCATGCAACCCAAGCCCGCCCAGAAGCCGCACCCACCGCTGTGGTTCGGCGGCCACCATCCCAACGCGCTCAAGCGCGCCGTCGCGATGGGCTCCGGCTTCATCGGCGCGGGCTCGGTGTCCACCGCCGCCTTCGCCGACGAAGCACGCCAGCTCCGCACATTGCTCGCCGAGGCAGGGCGCGATCCGGCGACGTTCCCCATCGGCAAGCGCGTGTACATCGCGGTGGATGCCGATCGCGGCCGTGCCGCCCGCCGTCTCGCCGAGTGGTTCGGCGCCTTCTACGGCAAGCCGGAGCTCGCGGAACAGGTGTGCGTGTGGGGCGACGCGGCGCAGTGTGCGGAGGGCCTGCGCGAAATCGTTGCGGGGGGCGCGCAGTTCCTGATGCTCAACCCCGTCTTCGACGAGCTCGAGCACCTCGACCGCTTGGCCGAGCTCGCGCCGAAGATCTAGTCGCCGCTCACCGGGGTTTACGCGCGCGGATGAACGCGCTCATGAACTTGCCGGCCGCCACGGCCGCCGCCGCCTCCGCGTCGATCCCGGCGCCGGCGAGGAACTCGCGCGCGTCCTCGATCCGGTAGACGCGCGTCGGCTCCACCTCGACCGCCTCGAAGCCCGCCTTCGCCAGCTTGTCTCGATAGGAATCTTCGTCGAGCGCGCCCGCCACGCAGCCGATCCACTGCTCGACGCCGCGGCGAATGGGCGCCGGCACCTCTCCCCGCACCACGACGTCGGACACCGCGAAGCGCCCGCCCGGCTTCAGCACCCGAAACGTCTCCTGCAGCACGCGGTCCTTGTCGGTGGAGAGATTGATGACGCAGTTCGAGATGACGACGTCGACCGCCGCTGCGGGCAGGGGGATGTGCTCGATCTCGCCCTTCAGGAACTCGACGTTGTCGACGCCCGCCTTGCGCTGGTTCTCGCGCGCGAGGGCGAGCATCTCGTCCGTCATGTCGAGCCCGTACGCCTTGCCGGTGGGGCCGACACGCCGCGCGGAGAGGAGCACGTCGATCCCGCCGCCGGCGCCGAGGTCGAGCACGACCTCGCCGGGATTGAGGTCGGCGAGCGCGGTGGGATTGCCGCACCCGAGCGAGGCGGCCAGCGCCTCCGCCGGCAACGCCGCCGTCTCGCCGCACCCGTAGAGATTCGATGTGACGGGATCCGCCGCGCCCCGCGACGAGACCGTCCCGCATCCCGCCGCGCCGCCGCTCGTCACGCGCAGGGCGGCCTGGCCGTACTTTTCCTTCACGCTCGCCTTGATGTCCTCGCTCATGCCGGACCTCCGGGATCGCGCAGGCTGATCTTCGTGTATCGTAACCCCGGCCGCGCCCGTAGCTCAGTTGGATAGAGCATCGGACTTCGAATCCGGGGGTCGCAGGTTCGATTCCTGCCGGGCGCACCACCTAAGCATCGAACAACAAAGCGGTCGCCGACTGCTCCTTTTTCCGGCCACCCGGTGATTAACGCTCAGCCAAGTCATGG
>CAYQQT010000097.1:2785-4428 GCA_964419375.1 uncultured bacterium | reverse complement strand
TTCATCGCAGATGTGCTGCCGGTTTAACAAGTTCGTCACGATGCCTCGCTCGCAATGTGCGCACCGCTTTCATCGCGAGGCTAGGCGAGAACCGAGCGGGACTCCTCCGCGAGAAGGTCCGGGGCGGCCTCGGCGTCCTGCTCGTATCCTTGGTGGGCGAGCAGGCGCAGGACGCGCCAGCGTGTGGAAGTGGACGTTGAGGTTCAGGCCGCCTCCAAAGCGCTGGATGACGGTCAGCGTGTTTCGATTGCCCTGCTGGTCCGCCACCGCGGCGCTAGTACATGACTCTGCCGCTTCACACAAACGGTCGTCTCAGTCGGTGATGGGTCGCAAGGGTAGGCGCTCGACGAGCCAGGCGCGCTGCTCGGCGGACAGGACCTGTGGATCGACCAACAGAGGATTGTTCTGAAGCTCATTGGGCTCGCAAAGCCAGTGGTAATGCGCGTGAACCAGGCGATCGAAGACCGCGTCCCACAAGTCGCTCGGGACATCGAGGTGGAGCGGAAAGTTGTATGTTGGCGGCAACAGCCCCACGGCGCGTGTGGTGCTCCACATCGCGAGCGACAGCGCCGCTTGATTGGAGCCCCAGAGCTGCCCCGCTTCTGGCGCGACCATGCCCATGCCGCTACGGAGCGTGAGGCCCTTCTTGCGAGGCGACAGGCCCATGCGGATGGAACGGAAGAAGAGCTCGCCCCAGCGTTGCATGATGCCGGCGGAGCGGCGCGCCACGACGAGGCCAGCGTTGTAGCTGGCCTTGACGGTGACGCGATCGACCGTGGTTTGCAGCGTTGGGATGGCGTCGTACGGGACTTGGGCCGCGGCGCAGAGCGCGCGCCAGTACCTATCGTTCGGATCGTCGGCACCGCTCGTGCACATACCCTTGACGTCAACGGGACGGGCGGCGACGTCGAGGTCGTGCGAAAGCACAAGATGGGACGGCTCGCGTAGAATGAGCGTATCGCTGTCGAGCACGACGACGAGCTCACAATCGGTGCGAGCCTCGACGTAGCCGGCCGCCGCGACGCGATTGGCCGAGCCATAAGGCGCGCAGTCCGTGTTGATGACCTCGTCGATGTACGCCACCTCGAGCGCCTCGAGCGCCTTTGTGGCTCGGGGTCCGAGCGTATGGCCAGCCCGCGGCGACAAGGCATAGCACGGCGAGTCTTTGAAGCGGCCACCGAATCGGCGTAGGCTCTCGAACAACAGTTGCGCCTGCGCGGCGAGCAAGCCATTTTCGGTGCACGCGACGAAGGCGATGGAAGGCTTTGTCACCTCACGCTCCCGCATGAGTTCCCACGGTCACGGTTTGTCGTTGCAGGCGCGTCACTTGAGCCGAGCGGCGCTCGTCACGGCAGCCTTGCACCCGTCGATCGCGATCGCACAGGGCGTCGACGAGAGCGGCCTCGAGCGACTGCGCGCGCTCGGCACCGGATCGTGGGGCAGGAGCGGCGGCGTCGCCGAGAACTCGGGTTGCAAAGTCCAGCGGGACAGTCGCGCCATCAGCGATCGTTTGAACGCGTAGGCCAAACCTCCCGCTCCCACCACCGCAGCCGACACCTTGAGGAGCGGCCGCCGACGAAACCGGCTTGATTCCCCCATGGGAATGCAGCACACAGGAGAAGCCAGATGAGTTATCGCGTTCG
>CAYQQT010000097.1:1481-2685 GCA_964419375.1 uncultured bacterium | reverse complement strand
ACAGGAGAAGCCAGATGAGTTATCGCGTTCGGGCGGTTGAAGCTCACTCGGCCGCCGGCGCTCTCATCGACCTGTGGACCAGGAACCTGGGCACGGCCTGCCAGGACGCGAAGCGGCGCCTCGAATGGTTCTACGAAGAGAGCCCGGCCGGCCCCGGAGTCGTCCACCTGTTGGAGCACTGGATCGACGGGGAATCGCCGGCGGTGGTTGGATGTATGGGGATCGGCACCCGCCAATACTGGTGCGGCGCCGCCGCGGTCAAGGTGGCGCTGCTCGGCGATCTGGCCGTCGACAGGAAACACCGAACGCTGGGTCCGGCGCTGTTGCTCGAGCGGGCCACCCGCGTGTACGCCCAGGAGAACTTCCGCATGTCGCTGGCGTTTCCCAATGCCAAGGCGCGCGCCTCGGTGCTGAGGCTCGGTTTTCGGGAGTTGGGTCAGATGTGCCGATTTGCGGTGCCGCTGCGCTACGCCGAATACATGCGGCGCCGGCGCTGGCCCCGGCCGCTGGCCACGCTGGCGGGCCTCATGCTGGATGCGGCGACGGCGGCGCTGGCCCATTCTCGACGGAAGACGGCGGCGCGAATCTTTCGCCTCGAGCGCATCGGCACGCCCGACCACCGCTTCGACCTGCTCTGGCAGAAGGCGCGCGCCGCGTTCCCGCTGGCCCCGGCGATCGGTGTGATCGGGGTGCGATCCGCCGAGTTCCTGGCCTGGCGTTTCCTGCGCAAGCCGGGGCCCGCCTGCCAGTTTCACGGCCTCACCTCGCGCGCCGACGGCGATCTTGCGGCCTACGCCGTCGTGGAGAAGGAAGGGGGCATCGCGCACATCCGCGATCTCTTCGGCCACTCGCCCGAAACCGTGGGGGCGTTGTTGGATCTGTTGCTGGCGCGGCTGCGCCGTGACGGGTTCACGTCGGCGTCGCTGCATTACCTGGGGAACAACTGGCTGGTGTCGTCGCTCACCGACCGCGGCTTCA
Organism: uncultured bacterium; assembly: GCA_964419375.1. GTDB lineage: Bacteria > Methylomirabilota > Methylomirabilia > Rokubacteriales > CSP1-6 > JBBDXO01. The sequence continues at coordinate 1,707 of CAYQQT010000097.1, read as the reverse complement.
AGCCGCGCCAGACCCAGACGGTGGTCATCGACTGGGGGGCGCACCCACCCGAGGAGCTCGGGCAGCTCATGAATGTCCAGCGGTGGTTCCTGACCCAGGCAGACGAGGACGCGTAGCCGGTCAGAAAGGGCGCACCTCGGGCACGGGGCGAATCAGCAGCGCGCGCGAGTGCAGGCCTCGCGTCGTCGCCCGTTTGGACTGGATGTCCCGGTAGATCAGCGCCGCC
>CAYQQT010000097.1:0-1381 GCA_964419375.1 uncultured bacterium | reverse complement strand
TCCAGGCCGTCATCGCTCAGCTCGTCTTGCGCATGACGAACGCGGTCATGCCTCCGATGGCATCCAGGTTCTCAGGGATCATCTCGGCGTCTTCGACCTTGATCGCGAAGGTTTCCTACAGACATCCGATCAGCTCCAGCACACCGGTCGAATCGATGATCCCCCGATCCAGCAGCGACGCACCGTCGGTGAGCTCGGCGGCGACCGGGACATAGAAATTGCTGACGATGAACTGTTGGATCTTGGCGCGGATTTCGGGGTTGATTTCCATTGTCTCTTTCCCTTGTCGCCTCTTGGCGTCAGGCTACGGTTTCACCGCGGCGGCGACGCGAGGGTTGCCGGCGTCATCTTCGACGAAGCGCACGTTCACCCAGGCGCGCGACCGATCGAACAGCAGCTTTATCTGGCGCTCCTGGCCGAGGCCGATCTCGAACAGCAGCGGGCGCCCCGGCTTCAAAAACGCCGGCGCCTCCTTGATCAACCGCTGGTGAATGGTGAGGCCGTAGGGTCCTCCGTCGAACGCCTCGATCGGCTCGCGCGCGATCAGGGTCGCGCGATCCTTCGTCAACCGCGCCCGCGAGATATAGGGTGGATTGCACACGACGAGGTCGACCTTGCCTTCGAGGCCCAGCCCCGCCAGCGCGCCGAACAGATCCCCTTGGTGGACGGTCACGCGCGCGGCGAGGCCGAGCTGCGCGATGTTCTGCCGCGCGAGATCGATGCACTCCTGGGTCAGATCGGCCGCGTGAGCACGCACGCGCTGGTCTCCGACGGCCAGCGCGCAGGCCAGGTTGCCGGAGCCGCAGCACATGTCGACGACCCGCAGCGGCTCGTCCCCGGCCGGGATCATCTCGGCGAGCAGGCGCTGCGCGGTCCTCCCCAGAAGCTCGGTCTCCGCGCGCGGCACCAGGACGCCGGGACCCACCAGCAGGTCGACCCCCATGAACGTCCGCTTGCCGGAGCGATGCGCCTCCTCGACCGGATCGCTCACGACAGCTCCGTCTTCTTGATCTTGCCGGTGGTGGTCTTCGGCAGCTCGTTCACGAACACCACGTATTGGGGGACCATGAAGTTTTCCTGCCGGCTCTGACATTCTTTCTGCTGCTGGCCGCCGGAGAGCTGGCGGGGGTAGCGGCCGCCGAGCCCCTCGAGCTGGACGAGCCCCAGCGCCCACTCCACCCGCTCGCGGATGGCCGGCTTCGCGACCTTCCGCATGCGGAGGGGGAAGGCCAGGTTCTCGGCGACGGTCATGTGGGGGAAAGGGCCGTCTGGCGTCCCGCCGGCCCGCGCCCAACCCAGCGCACACCGTCGAACACGTAGCACCGTGTCGCCCCGCGTGTCAAGGCCGACAGGCGGGCGACAGGCGGGCAAACCGACGGCC
>CAYQQT010000096.1:0-9986 GCA_964419375.1 uncultured bacterium | reverse complement strand
ATGCGCGTGCTCTGCGACGCGCACCCGCACATGTTCGCGTGGATGGTCGTGCACGACAGCCCGTATCTCGCGGTCACCGACGAGCGGGGCGCCTTCAAGATCGACTCCATTCCTCCCGGCACCTACAAGGTCACGATGTGGCACGAAGGGTACCGGGCCAAGGGCGTGGACAAGGACGGGCGGTCGCTCTTCGAGGAGCCGCACCGCATCACCAGGGAAGTCACGATCGTGCCGAAGGGAACAGCGGCGCTCGATTTCGAGCTGCGGTAGTGCGAGCCGAGGCGCCGCCGCGGCGCGAGGCGAGCGAACGATGAAAGCGATCTAAGGGGGAGCGCATGTACAAGCACATCTATGTTCCGGTGGACAACTCGGACTACTCGAACCGGGCGATCGACCTCGCCGTGGAGCTCGGCAAGGCGTTCGGCGCGAGGCTGACGGGCAGCCACATCTACGCGGCGCGGCTGCACGACTACCGGTTCAAGCAGATGGAGTACACGCTGCCTGAGGAGTACAAGGACGAGAACGAGCTCGAGCGCCAGCGCAAGATCCACGACTCCCTCATCGCCATGGGCCTGCAGCTCATCTCGGAGTCGTACCTCGACGTCATGAAGGCGAAGTCGGAGGCGGCGGGCCTGGCCTTTGACGCCAAGATGATGGACGGCAAGCACTACAAGGCGCTCATCGAGGACACCGAGGCCTCCGACTACGACCTCGTCATCATGGGCGCCCTCGGCATGGGCGCCGTCAAGGACAGCCAGCTGGGATCGGTCACGGAGCGCTTCGTGCGCAAGGTGAAGCGCGACACGCTCATCGTGCGCAACGCGGACGCGCTGCGCGACGCGCAGGGCGCCATCGTGGCGTGCGTGGACGGCTCGCCGCAGTCCTTCAACGGCCTCAAGATCGCCATCGCGCTCGGCAAGGCGGTCAACCGGCCCGTGCAGGCGATCGGCGTCTACGACCCCTACCTGCACTACGCGATGTTCAACGGCCTCGTCGGCGTGCTGAGCGAGAAGGCGTCGAAGATCTTCCGCTTCAAGGAGCAGGAGCAGCTCCACGAGGAGATCATCGATACCGGCCTCGCCAAGATCTACCAGTCGCACCTGGAGATCGCGCGCAAGCTCGCCGCCGACGACGGGGTCGACCTCTCCATCACGCTCCTCGACGGCAAGTGCTTCGAGAAGGTGCTGACCTTCGCCCGCAAGGAGCAGCCGTGGCTGCTCATCGTGGGGCGCGTGGGCGTGCACTCCGACGAGAACGAAGTGGACCTCGGCTCCAACACCGAGAACCTGATGCGGCTGGCCCCGTGCAACGTCCTGCTCACGGGCGGCCGCTTCTACCCGCCGCTCGACGTGAAGGCGGAGGAGATCATCTCGTGGACGGCGGAGGCCGAGGCGCGCATGGAGCGCGTGCCGCCCCAGGTGAAGGGCGTGGCCCGCACCGCGCTGCTGCGCTACGCCATCGAGCAGGGCCACACCGTCATCACCAACAAGGTGATCGACGAGGCCATGGCCATCTTCATGCCCTCGCGCATGGCGGAGAAGATGCAGATCCTCGCCGAGGACATCGCCGTCGCCAACCTGCGCAAGGAGAACCAGGCGGCCACCGCCATCTGCTCCATCTGCGGCTACACTGTGAAGGGCCCCAACGCGGTGGTGACGTGCCCCGTGTGCAAGGCGGCACCCGACAAGTTCCAGATCATCTCCAAGGACGTCGTGGAGGCGATCGCGAACCAGGAGGGTGGCATCGAGGAGGAGGAATCGATGCCGGGCGTGCAGGTGAAGTGGTCGGCGGACGCCCGCGACTCCCTGCGCGAGGTGACGGATGCCTACCTGCGCCGCCGCGCCAAGGCACGCGTGGAGAAGTACGCGCGCTCCCGCAAGATCGCCGTCATCACGTGCGCCCTCGCGCTGCCGATGATCGAGGAGACGGTCGGGCGCGACAAGCTGGGCGCGGGGTGGGACACGCTGCTCGCCAAGACGAAGTTCGAGCCGGTGGAGCTGCCCGGGCTCACCGAGCCCGCCGCCACGAGCCCGTTCACGTGGACCGAAGACGCCACCGCGCGCCTGAACCGCGTGCCGGCGGGGTTCATGCGCGACATGACCCGCGAAGAAGTGGAGAAGGTCGCCGCCGCCAAGGGTGTCACTGCCATCGACCTCGCCGTCTGCGAAGAAGGCCTCGGTCACGCGCGCGAGACCATGAACGAGGTCATCGCCGGGTACGTTTCGAACAAGAAGCCTCGTTAGGGTTGGTGGTGGAGCGTGGGGCCTCCGGGGCGGCGACGCGGGCGGGGGCCGGGGCGCCGACGCAGGCCGCCGCTCTCTGCCTCGTCGCTGCGGCCTGCGTCGCCGCCCCGGCCCCCGCCCCGCGTCGCCGCCCCTGTGCGCTCGCTTTCCTTCCGCACCGCCGTGGCTGGCATGTCGGTCACTGACGTCGTGAGCCTGCTTTCATGACGTCACCTACCGCGTCGTCTCCTTCTTCGACTGCTTCGGCTTCGTCGCCGTACACGGCATATTCAGTCTCCTGGAATCTTACGCAGCGGTGCAATTTGGAGTGTTCGCATTGTTATATGTCGGCGCATGCGGGGGCGGATACGCGGGGGGAGCTGTCTACGGCGGAGTGCCGGCGGGTCGTTGACGAGATCGCCTCGGTCAATCCCAATGTGTTCCTGATCCTCACGGGCGGCGAGCCGTTTCTTCGGAAGGATCTGTTCGAGATCGCGGGGTATGCGGCGGAGAAGAAGTTCACGACTGTGTTCGGCACCAATGGCGTGCTGCTGAGGGAGAGGGAAGCGAAGCTGATGCGCGATCACAACGTGCTCGGCGCCTCCATCAGCCTCGATTCCGTCGATCGTGTGAAGCACGACGCCTTTCGTCGTCTGCCGGGGGCGTGGGACTCCGCCGTGCGGGCCACGCGCGTGCTCACGGACGAAGGGCTCGACTTCTCGATGCACATGTCGGTCACGGACTGGAACGTGGGCGAAGTGCCGGCCATGATCGATCTCGCGCGCGAGCTCGGCGCCAAGGTTCTCAACTTCTTCTTCCTCGTCCGCACCGGCCGCGGCCGGGACCTCACGGACATCGACGCCGCCGCCTACGAGCGCATCCTCACGTACCTGGCCAAGGCGCAGGGCGTGGGCGAGGGGCCGCCCTCGTTCGTGAAGCGGATGCTCGGCATGGGGGTTACGCCCGCCGCGGAGAAGTTCGAGGACCCGTGGTCGACACCGGTGGGACGTGCGGGCGACCTGCTCATCCGCGCCAAGTGCGCGCCGCACTTCCGCCGCATCCTGTACGAGATGAACCCCTCCTCGCCGCTGTTGAAGAACTACGCGCACGGCTCCTGCCCGGCGGGCAAGTACTACTGCCGCATCACGCCCGGCGGCGACGTCACGCCGTGTCCCTACATGCCCGTGTCCGCCGGCAACCTGCGCGAGACCGGCTTCGGCGACCTCTGGCGCAGCGCTCCCGTGTTCGACGACCTCCGCGAGCCGAAGCTGGGCGGGCGATGCGGCGCCTGCGAGTTCTCGAAGATCTGCGGCGGCTGCCGCTGTCGCGCGTACGCGACGTACGGCGACTACCTCGCCGAGGACCCCGCGTGCGGCTACCAGCCCGGCAGCCACGGCGGCGCGATCATCGACCTGCCCGCCTCCGTGACCTTCGGCCTCGCCGTGGATTACGAGCTCACGTGGGAAGAGGGCGCGCGCGAGCGCCTGCACGCCATCCCCTCCTTCGCGCGCGGCATGGTGGTGAAGGCGGTGGAAGCGTACGCGCGCGGCAGAGGTGACACCGTGATCACGAAGGACCTGCTCGCCGAAGTCCGCTCGAAGTGGGGCGGCCGCTTCCGGGCGCAGCCGTGATCCCTTCGCTCCCCGGGCCCGGGCCCGGCGGCCGCTTCCGCGACGCCGCCCGCGCCTATCTCGTGTACGGCGTCGTGTATTGGCTCGGCGCCGCCTACGCCGCCTTCCATGGTATCGGCGTGCGCGCGGAGGGCCGGATCGACGGGCGGGGCATGGCCTGGGTGATCCTCGGCCTCGTGTTCGTCATCCTCATCCCGTACCTGCTTCGCCGCCGCCGGCCCTGGTTCGAGCGCTGGATCCTCTCCCGCCGCGATTTCGCGCGGATCATCTCGCTGTCGATGGCGTGGCGCGCGGCGGAGGTCGGCACGCGCGCGCTGCGGCCCCAGAGCGCCGCGCTCCCCGCGCCCTGGGGCGGCGAGATCAGCTTTCGCCTTGCGTACATCGTCTTCTTCGTGGTCACCGTGGCTGCCCTTGCCTTCGTGGCGCGCGCCGCGTGGTCCGAGGAGCGGGCATGAAGCGCTACAAGGACATCGCGGGCGACGGCGGCTCGGACATCGTGGGGCAGGTGGGAGCGCAGCAGGAAAAGCTCCGTGCCCGGCTCGCCGACGTCCGGGCCATCGTCGCCGTCGTCTCCGGCAAGGGCGGCGTGGGCAAGTCGTCGATCACCGCCAACCTTGCGGGCTGCTTCGCCCTCGCGGGCCGGCGAGTCGGGGTGCTCGACGCCGATCTCAACGGGCCCACGATGGCCAAGATGCTCGGCGTGCGGGGCCGCACGCTCGTGGTGGGCCCACGCGGCGTGGAGCCGCCCGCCAACGCGCTCGGGATCAAGGTGATGTCCATGGACCTGCTGCTCGCCAGCGACGAGACGCCGCTGGTGTGGGAGGCGCCCACCCAGGAGGAGGCGCACACCTGGCGCGGCACCATGGAGGCCAACGCGCTGCGCGAGTTCCTCGCCGACACCGCGTGGGGGCCGCTCGACGTCCTCCTCGTCGACCTGCCCCCCGGCACCGACCGCCTTGCCACGGTCACCGGGCTCGTGCCCGCGCTCGCGGGCACCGTGATCGTCACCATCCCTTCCGACGTCTCGCACCTGGTCGTGCGCAAGTCGATCACGGTGGCCGCGCAGGGCAAGGCGCCCATCCTCGGCCTCGTGGAGAACATGGCGGGGATGTTCCCCGGCCCCGCGGGCGCCGACCTCGCCCGCGCGGCGGGCATCCGCTTCCTCGGCAGCGTGCCGTTCGAGCGCGCGCTCGCGCTGGCGGCGGATGGCGGGGAATGCTTCGTGGCGGCGCAGCCGGCGAGCGCAGCGGCACGCGCGCTCACGGAGGTCGCGGCCGCCATCGCGGAGGCGCTGGACTCACCCGGCCGATGACAGCACGCTTCTGCATCGCGTGCGGCCGCGCGCTCCGGATCGTCGTGGAGGACGGCCACCGCCGCCCGCGCTGCCCGCGCTGCGGCTGGACGTTCTACGCCAACCCCGCGCCGGCGACGGTGGCCATCATCGTCCGGCGGGGGAGCGTGCTGCTCGGACGCCGCGCGCGCCCGCCCTACGAAGGGACGTGGGACCTGCCAGGGGGGTTCCTGGAGCCGTACGAGACGCCGGAGGCCGGCCTCGACCGCGAGTTGAGGGAAGAGCTGGGGGTGGGTGTCCGCTCCAGCCGTCTCGTCGGCTACGCGGTCGACCGCTACGGAAAGGGTGGGGTGGCCGTGCTCGCGCTGGTGTACCGGGTGACGCCGACGTCAGTGCGCTTCAAGCCAGCCGACGATGTCTGCGAGGTGCGATGGTTCCCGGAACGGCGGCTGCCGTTCCGGGAGATCGCGTTTCCTTCGCTGCGGCGAACCTTGCGGGATTACTTCAGGGGCAGGTAACGCCCGGCTCGACCTCGTAGTTCTTCACCTTGAACGTGGACAGGAAGTTGTCCTCCCACGCCGACAGACGGAGCTGACCCAGGGGCGTCCCGCCGTCCCAGGCCATGACCCGCGCCTTCGCGGCGAAGTCACGCGGCGCCACCATGCCGGTCAGGTACTCGCGCGCCGCCGGCTTGGTGATGAAGGCCGCGATCGTCTCGTGGATCGGCCGCGCGCTCGCCGAGGCGGGCACCTGCTTGAGCCACTCGAGGATCACGGTGAAGCCGTCCACGGAGCCGTCGTTCATCAGCCCCGGAGCCGACGCCATCCGCTTCACCATGGGGCCGACGTAACGCGAGAACATGGACGACGCGCGCTCCTCGATGGCGAGGCCCGAGAACTGCGGCGAGGGCTCCTGCTCGATGTACATCCGCACGGACATGTAGCGGGCGTCCCCGTCAGCTCCCTTGGGCTTGAAGAACCCGATGGAGCCTTTCTGCACCTCCACCCACGGCAGGCAGTGGTAGACGCGCGAGTTGAAGTCACGCATCGCCCCCTTGTAGGTGATGGCGAGGTTGCGCGCCTTCTCGGAGGTGTACTGCTCGACGGGGAGGATGCGGTCTTCCGGCGCGGCTGCCGCCGACGCCGAACCGACGGCGCAGAGCGCCATCGTGAAACCGACCAGGACAGCCGACAGCAGGCGTGAATGGTTCATTGTTTTCATGCCGCAGCATGTTGCACGGGCGATGCCACACCGAATTGATCTATCTGACGCCAAGTTACGGGACGGAGGACGCGGCCGGTGCCAACGGGACTGACGATCCCGACACCGGCCGCGTCACCGCGACATCAACGCTCTTGGATCATCTCCTGGCTCACGGTGATCGGCTTGCCGAACCAGCCCTCGTCGCGCGCCATGGCGATGTCCTGCCGCGTCACCTTGGCAGTACCGTTCTCGCCATTGCGCACCGAGAAGAACATGTGATCGCCCGAGGCGAAATGGGTCGGGTGCTCTTTCCACGTCGTCCACTCCTCGGTCGACGCGCAACCGGCCGTCGCGAGAAGCACTGCCATTCCAAGCAGGAACCGCCGTTGATTGCTTCGCATGGACAACCTCCGGAAGACTTTGATGATTTCATGCTACGCCCGTAGTCAACGCGGTTCAACCGGAGGCCCGCCGCCCCCAGGTGGGCGGGGGGCCCGACATGCCCATGGTAAACTCGCAGGTAAATGGTGCCGCTGACCATCCATTTCACCCCGCGCGGCCTGCGGCGCCCCATCGTGATCACCGCGTTCAGCGGCTGGAACGACGCCGCGGAGGCGGCAACCACCGCCGCGCGGTACCTCGCGACGACGTTCCAGGCCGAGAAGTTCGCCGAGATCGACCCCGAGGAGTTCTACCACTTCGGCCTCTCGCGTCCCTACGTGCGCTTCAAGAACGACTCCGAGACGGAGCGCGAGATCGTGTGGCCGGCGACCGAGTTTTCCATCGCGCAGTCGCCCGCGCTCCCGCGCGATCTCGTGGTCGGCGTCGCCATCGAGCCGCACCTCAAGTGGAAGACGTACTGCAATGCCGTCATCGAGCTCGCCCGCCGCTGCGAGGCCACGCTGGTGCTCACGCTGGGCGCGCTCCTCGCCGAAGTGCCCCACACGCGCCCCGTGCGCCTCGTGGGCGGCGCTTCCGATCCGGAGCTGGCGGCGCGCCTGGGGCTGAAGCCGACGCGCTACGAGGGGCCCACGGGCATCGTGGGCGTGCTCAACACGATGTGCCGCGAGCAGGGGCTGGCCACCGCCAGCCTGTGGGCGAACGTGCCGCACTACATCTCCGGTATCGAGAACCCGAAGGCGTCGCTGGCGCTCGTCAAGCGCGTGCTCGCGCTCATCAACGCGACCGCCGATCTCACCGACCTCGACGACGCCGTACGCCAGTTCGATCAGAACCTCACGGAGATCGTCGCCCAGAACGAGAAGATCGCCGGTTACATCACCAAGCTCGAGTCGCGAGACGCCGAGGAGCAGTCGGAGAGCGCGGCGACGGAGAGCGATCTGCCGCCGTCCGCCGACCTCCTCGCGGAGATCGAGCAGTTCCTGCGCCAGCAGCAACGCCCCGAGTGAGGGCGCCCCTCCGCGCCATTCTTCTCGGCTGGGTGCTGCTCGCGTCGCTCCCCGCCGTCGCCGCGCACGCCACCGACCGCGTCACCGTGACCTGGCACCCGTTGCGCCCGAAGGTGGGCGACGTGGCGTGGGTGCACGTGCGGGGCGTGTCCGACGGCGCGGTCATCGCAGGCTCCGTGGGCGACCGCTCGCTCGTCTTCTTCCCGTACGACAGCGGGCAGGCCGCCCTCGTGGGGCTGGATCTGGAAGGGAAGCCGGGCGTGCTCGGCTGGCGTATCGCGGCGCAGGAGCCGGGGCGGGCGCCGCGGCTGGCGGAGGGCTCGGTGCCCGTGGGGCGCCGTGACTTCACGGTGCAGCGGCTCACGCTGCCCACCGGCATGGTGGATCTCGACCCCGAGACGGAGCGGCGCGCGCTGTCCGAGACGGAGCGGATGCAGACGCTCTACCGCACGGTCACCCCTGAGCGCCTTTGGCGCGGCCCCTTTACGCGGCCGGTGGCGGGCACCGAGCCCGGCACCGGGTTCGGCTCCCGCCGCGTCATCAACGGCAAGCCGCGCTCGCCGCACACGGGCACCGACTACGCCGCCGAGCGGGGAACGCCGGTGGTCGCCGTCAACACGGGGCGGGTGGCTCTGCTCGGGGAATTCTTCTTCCCCGGCCGTCTCGTCATCCTCGACCACGGCCTGGGGCTCTACACGCTCTATTTCCACCTGGACACCGTCGCCGTGAGCGACGACGAGCGGGTGGAGCGTGGGCAGACGATCGGCACCGTGGGTTCCACCGGCCGCGCCACGGGGCCCCATTTGCATTTCGGGGCCCACATGGGCGGCGCGCGGATCGATCCCGCGGTGCTCCTCGAGTTGCGGCTGCGGGAGTAGTGGGGTCGATGGGGCGGCGCCGTGCCGCCCACGGCGGACGTTCGTCTCAGGCACGGGCTCGGCCTGAACTTTCTTGATTTACATGGGGGGCCTCGACGGGCCCCCCCAAGCCCCCCACGCCGGACAGTGCGGTTCGTTGAGATTGGGGGGCCTAGAAGGCCCCCCAATCCCCCCACGCTCGGCAGCGCCCGGCTCCGCCAGGCGCTCCTCTACTCCGCTCTTAGCGGCGGCGGCCTGCGCGCTTGGTTTTGGGTGCCTTGCCGCGGCTCTTGCCCTTCGTGGAGCGCTTCGCCGATGCCGACGACTTGCGCTTGGCGGGCTTGCGCCGGGCTTTGGCCTTGGGCCGGGCTTTGGGTCGGGCCTTCGCCCTCGCCTTGGCTTTCGGCTTCGCTTTCGGCTTGGCCTTGGGCCGCGAGGCCCGGGCGGGGCGGGGCCGCTCGTCGCCCATGTCCTGGGCGTCGGACGAGCCCATCTCGCTCGAGGGCGTCTCCGTGTTGCCGTTCATGCCGTCCATCGTTCGTTCCATCGTGCCCTCCGGGTATGCGTGGTGGTACGCCTGCCATACGGTGCATGGCGTGCGCCTGCCTGCGCAAGAAAGAAATCAGGGACGCACGCGCACGCGCCAGTGTCGCCCCTGTGCCGCGAGCGCCCGGTTGGAGCCGACCGCCAGCGCCGAGCGGGCGAGGATCCCGCGCACGGTGGCGCGTGACACCTTGATCGGCTCCGAGGCCGTGAGGGGATCCGGATGGGCGGCGATCTCGCCGAGCGTGGCGAGGCCGATGAGCAGCGGCCACGCGCACGCCAGGCGCATGCGCCACTCGCGCCGCGGGATGGCGAGCGTGTAACGCCACCCTTCGTCGTAGTGCTCGAGCGCGGTGGTGAGGAGCGCGCGCAGCAATGGACGCGCGCGCCGCGCCGCCTCGGGATCGAGCAGGTCGCGCGGGGCGAGCCCGAGGGCGGCGAGCTCGCGCGCGGGCAGGTAGCACCGGCCGTGCTCGAGATCGCTCGGCACGTCGCGCAGGACGTTGGTGAGCTGCAGCGCCTTGCCGAAGCGCACGCCGCGCGCCGCCATGGCGGTGTCCCAGCGGCGCAGGCGCGGGCGGTGGGCGACGTGGAGGGCGGTCCAGAACTCCCCCACGCAGCCGGCCACGAGGTACGTGTAGCGATCGAGGTCGTCCACGCTGTCGAGGGCGACCAGGCTGGCGGCGTCCTCGCCGGGAAAGTGCGCGAGGTCGAAGAGCATGCCGTCGGTGATCGTCGCGAGCACGGTGCGGACGCGATCCTGGTCGGCGGGCGCCAGCCCGTACACGCGCTGGAGCGCGTCGCCGACGCGCTCGAGCAGCGCGCGCTCC
>CAYQQT010000095.1:0-10045 GCA_964419375.1 uncultured bacterium | reverse complement strand
ACGTACGGCCACTGCGTGAAGTACTCGTTGCGCCAGCTCAGCATCGGGCGCGCCACGTCCGCCTCCAGCTTGCGCTGGATCTCCCAGACGATCTTCTGGCGCTTGTCGCGATCGAGCTCCTGCGACTGCAGGTCGATGAGGCGATCGACCTCCTCGCTGCAGAAGTCGGTGTAGTTGCGGGACGTGCCGCACTTGTAGTTTTCGTAGAAATACACGTCGGGATCGTCGATGGCGGCGGCGGTGAGGTTGGCGGCGATGGTGTAGTCCCGCCGCGCCAGCGCCGGAAACCACTGGCTCGTCTCGATCTGCTTGATGGGTGCCTCGATGCCGACCTGCCGGAGCTGATCGGACACGAAGGAGGCGACGTCCAGGTAGATCGCGAACGCGCGCGTGCTGAGCTCCACACGCAGCGGCTTGTCGGGGCCGAAGCCGGCGGCGGCAAGCAGGCGCCGCGCCTCCGCCTTGTCCTGGGTGGCCGTGCGATAGCCGGGCAGCGTCTTCAAATCCTTGTCGAGCATGCTCCACGCCCCGAAGGGACGGGGCATCACGGAGGTGCCGACGCGGGCGCCGCCGTGACGGACGCCCTGCACGAAGGCCTGGCGGTCCATGGCGAGGCTGATGGCGCGACGCACCATCACGTTGTCGAAGGGCGGCTTCTTGTGGTGCATCAGCACGTTGTCGCTGCCGATCTGCCCGGTCTCGGCGACGATGAGCGACGGTACGTTCTTCTTCACCGTCTCCGCCAGGACTTTCGTCATCTCCAGCGGCACCGCCACGTCGAGCTGGCCCGACTGCAGCGCGGCCATGCGCGTGCCGCGCTCGGTGATGATGGGATACCGGATGCCGTCGAGGTAGGGCCGGCCGGGGACGAAGTAGTCGGGATTGCGCTCCATCAGCACGTACTGGCCGCGCGCGTACTCCTTGAGCCGGAACGGCCCCGTGCCCACGCAGCGCTGGCGCAGATCGGCGACGGAGACGTGCGCGGGATAGACGGGCGAATAGCCGGAGGCCAGCATCAGCAGCAGCGAGGGCTGCGGGCGCTTCAGCCGGAAGATGACGGTGTGCGGATCGGGCGTCTCGATCGCCTCCACGTTGGTGAACCAGTCCTTGCGCGGGCTCAGCCGCAGCTTGGCGGCGGCGTCGGGCGCTTCGCGCACGACGTCGAACGTGTGCTTGACGTCCTTGGACGTGAACGGCTTGCCGTCGTGCCAGCGCACGTTCTTGCGCAGGAAGAAGACGAGGTTGCGGTAGCCGTCCTGCCACGACCAGCGTTCCGCGAGCTCGGGCAGCACCGTGTCCACCGTCTCGTGCGCCTTCAGAGGATCGAAGAGGACGAGGTTGGAGTAGCACGGCATCATCGGCCACACCGCGGAAATCGTGCCCGCCTCGTGGATCGACAGCCCCGGCGGATCCTCGCCCAGCATGGCGTTGAGGACGCCACCGCGCTTCGGCGCCTGGCCGGCGGCGGGAATGCCGGCGGCGATCGTGCCCACCAGGAGCAGCAGTCCGAGACCGAGCGAGAGCACGTGACGCGGCATGGGGTCGACCCTCAGATCTTGAAGCGTGGCCGGAACACCCGGCGGATGAGATAGGGGTTGGCGCCGAGGTGATAGAGGGCCGTGATGTCGCCTTCTTTGAGAGCCGCCTGCTCGTCAGCGGTGAGGTCGTGGCCGGCGAGGTCCTCGTCGGTGAGCCGCTCCTTCGTGGCGTGCTGGCGCGCGATGGCCGTGAGCGCCTTGTTCAGGGCGTAGGAGAAGCTCGTCATGGATGCACCCACACCGTGGCGCAGCCCGTGATCCACTCCGCGACGGGCTCGTAGGCGAGCACTTCGCCCTTCCAGCCGGGCACGGCGCCGAGCAGCGCCATCCAGTTGCGGATCTCCTGACCGCCGTTGCCGGCGTCGCGCTCGATCTCCGCGTGGGTGAGGCGCAGGAGTGGCTCCAGGTCGGCGCGCGCGACGTGGTCGAGGACGCGGTGATCGAACTCGGAGTTGATGCGCCCGGTCTCCGGCGTGCCCACCCAGTGGGAGATGCCGCCGGTGGCCACGAGGGCGACACGCTCGCCGGCGGGCCGCGAGCGGACGAAGGCGCCCACGAAGGCGCCCATGTCGTAGCAGCGCTGCACCACGGGCAACGGCGGCGCGCCGCAGTTCGTGTAGATGGGCACGATGGGAACGTCGCCGTCCGGCAGCAGGAAGTGCAGGGGAACGGACAGCTCGTCCCAGCTCTCGATCTCGTAGGAGTACGCGAAGTCGAAGCCGCCCGCGAGGCCGCTCTCGAGCAGGGCCATACCCCACGCGGGAAGCCCGGGGATCTTGCGCGGCGTCAGCCGCATGAGGCGCGCGCCGCCCGCGCTGGGCGCATCGTAGGCGGAGGCGAGGCCGATGCAGAAGGCGGGCATGTTGCTGTACGGGAAGTTCTGCAGGTGGTCGTTCACGAACATCACGACCACGTCCGGGCGCGCCGCCGCCAGGCGCCGGTGGATCTCGCGGAACCCGGCGTACAGGCGATCGCGCTGCTCGGGCTTCGACACCTCCGGCTTGCCCGTCATCAAGGGCGCGTGGGACGTGAGCGCAGCGGCGACGATCTCAGCCATGGGGGCCCTCCGGTGCGGTGACTTCACCACCCGGGCGGGCCCCTGTCAATACGAGCGGCGGAGCGTGCTAGGTTATGGGCGCGATGGGCGCCTATGTGATGACCAACGTTCGCATCCTCGACGGCACGGGTGGCGCCCCGTTTCCGGGGGAGGTGCTGGTCGAAGGCACCCGCATCACGGCCGTGACGGCGGGTGCCGCCGGCCCGCGCCCGGCGGGCGCCACGCTCATCGACGGCGGTGGCGCCACGCTCATGCCGGGCCTCGTCGAGCCCCACGCGCATCTCAGCTTCGTCGACGGTATCGCCAACGATTTCACCCAGCTACCGGTCGAGGAGCACATGCTCGCGACTGTGCGCAACGCGCGCACGATGCTGGACAGCGGCTACACGAGCGCGTTCTCGGCGGCCTCCGCCAAGCCGCGCCTGGACGTCGTGCTGCGCAACGAGATCAACGCCGGCCGCGTGCCGGGGCCGCGGCTGCTCGCCAACGGCCCCGAGATCACGGTGACGGGCGGGCTCGGCGACACCAACCGGCTGCATCTGCCCTACAACCCGGTACCGGCGTTCGCGTGGATCGCCGACGGCCCCGACGACATCCGCCGCGTGTGCCGCACGCTCGCGCGCGAGGGCGTCGACCTGCTGAAGCTCAATCTCTCGGGCGACAAGGGGACCTCGAGCGCGGACTCCGAGGAGACGCCCATGAGCGACGCGGAAGTGGCGGCGGCGATGGAAGTCGCGCGCGCCTCCCACCTGCGTGTGGTCGGGCATTGCCGCAGCGGCGAGTCGGTGCTCATGGCGTTGCGCCACGGTGTCGAGGTCATCAATCACGCCAACTATGCCGACGACCGGGCGCTCGACGCGCTGGAGGCGGCACGCGACCGCGTGTTCGTCGTCCCCGCCCTCGGCATCACCTACACCCTGGCACACGCGGGCGGCGCGTGGGGCGTGACGGCGGAGCGCGCGCGTGGCTTCGAGCACGAGCTGGCGGTGTCCATCGACACCGTGGGGCGCCTGCGCAAGCGCGGCATCCGCGTGCTGCCCGGCGGCGATTATGGATTTCTCTACACGCCGCACGGCACCTACGCGCGCGACCTGTGGCTCTTCGTCGAGCATCTCGGCTTCACGCCGATGGAGACGCTGGTGGCGGCGACCAGGCACGGCGGCGAGATCATGGGCAAGCCCGGCGAGCTCGGGGTGGTGAAGCCGGGCGCCCTCGCCGATCTCCTCCTCGTCGACGGCGACCCGCTCGAGGATATCGCGATCCTCCAGAAGCGCGCCGCGCTGCGCATGATCATGAAGGACGGCGCCGTCCACAAGGGACCGGCCTGAGCGCCGTGCACGAGGTTCCGTTCCTGTCCGCCGTGGAGCTGCTGAAGCTCTACCGCGCCCGCCGTCTCTCCCCGCTCGAGGCGATGCAGGGGCTGCTCGCGCAGATCGACGCCGTGAATCCGCAGGTGAACGCGATGGTCACGGTGGCTCGCGATTCCGCCCTGTGGGAGGCGCGCCGCGCCACCGCCGCGCTGAAGCGGGGCGCCACGCTGCCACCACTCTTCGGGGTGCCCGTCGGCATCAAGGACGTCACGCCCACCCGCGGCATCCGCACCACGTACGGCTCCAAGCTCTTCGAGAACCACGTGCCGGACGAGGACGCGCTCGTCGTGCAGCGGCTGCGCGCGGCGGGTGCCATCGTGATCGGCAAGACCAACACGCCGGAGTTCGCCTTCGGCCCCAACACGGTGAATGCCCTCTTCGGCGCCACGCGCAACCCGTGGAACCTGACGCGAACGGCGGGAGGATCGAGCGGTGGCTCCGCCGCCGCCCTCGCCTCCGGCATGTGTCCCCTCGCACAGGGCAGTGATCTCGGCGGCTCGCTGCGCGGACCGGCGGCCTTCTGCGGCGTCGTCGGCTTCCGCACCACGCCGGGACTGATCCCGCGTTACCCATCAGTCCTCGCGTGGGACACCTACTCGGTGGAGGGGCCCATGGCGCGCACCGTCGCCGACACGGCGCTGATGCTGTCGGTGATGGCGGGCCCCGACGACCGCTCCCCGATCTCCTACGACGTCGACCCGCGCGAGCTGCTCGGCGCCACGAAGGGCCCTGCCGTGAAGGGCTGGCGGATCGCGTGGACAGCGGACCTCGGCGGTCTCGTGAACGTCGATTCCGAGGTGCGGACGATCTTCGAGCGCGCGGTGGGCGTGTTCCGGTCCGCCGGCGCGCGCATGGAGACGGCCTGCCCGGACATGAAGGATATTCCGGAGATCGTGCGTCTGACTCGCGCGCCGCTGATGGTGGCCCGCCACGCCGACAAGCTGCCCGAGCACCGCGCGGTGCTGCACGAAGGCCTCGTGGAGAACACCGAGGCCGGGCTGGCGCTCTCCTCGCGCGACATCGCCAACGGCGAGCTGTTGCGCACGCGCCAATGGCAACGGGTACGCGAGTTCCTGGCGGCGCGGGATCTCTGGATCACGCCCACGGCGGCGGTGGCCGCCTTCCCCGTCGAGCACCCGCACGTGATGGAGATCAACGGCAAGCCCGTGGGCAAGGGCATGCAGCGCTCCTACCTCACGTACGCGTTCTCCGTGCTCGGCCTGCCCGCGATCTCGATCCCCTGTGGCTTCACGCGCGCCGGCCTGCCGGTAGGACTCCAGATCGTCGGCAAGCGCCGCGGCGAAGCCGCCGTCCTCCGGGCCGCCGCCGCGTTCGAAGCCGCGCAGCCCTGGGTGGGGCAGGTGCCGCCGGTTAGTAAGTCGCGCCGGTAACGGGCTTTCAGGTTTTCCGGATCCAGACGGCGGTGTCGTGGAAGACGGCGCCGCCGTGGGGGTAACCGGGGTCGCTGCTCGTGAGCGCGTTGATGCCGATGCCGTTGTCGAAGTGCTTGTTCGGCCAGATGCCTTCCACGATGACCACGCCGCGCTGCTGGCCGTCACGCGGCTCCACGTGCACGACCACGGCGCCGCGGGCGTTGCCGAGGGTGACGCGCTCGCCGGCGACCACGCCGAGCGCCGCGCAATCCTCGGCGTGCATCAGCGCCGTCGGCCGCTTCTCGCGCTTCAGCGAGCCCGGCGTTTCCGTGAAGGTCGAGTTCAGGAACGTGCGCGCGGGCGCCGCCACCAGCCGGAACGGTCGATCGGCGGTCGGGTTGTCGATGACGTCGAAGTGGTCGGGCAGCGCCGGCATCTCGCGCCAGCGGCCACCGAAGCGGGACCAGTCGGGCCGGAAGTGGAACTTGCGGTCGGGTGTCTCGAAGCCGTCCAGGAAGTGCGCCTTCTCGAATGGCAGCGCGTGATCCTGGCCGCCCCGGCGCCAGTTCGTCTCGGCATCCCACATGCCGGACTGCTTGAGCGTCCAGTCCATGATCTCCCACGCCGTCATGTCGAATCCGCGATGGCGGGCGCCCAGGCGCTTGGCGAGGGCCGAGATGACGGCGTGGTTCTCGCGGCACTCGCCGGGCGGATCGATGACCTTCTTCGTCACCTGGAAATACGTGTGCCCGCTCGCCGTGTAGAAGTCATCGTGCTCGACGAAGGTGGTAGCGGGCAGCACGATGTCGGCGAAGGCGGCCGTCTCCGTCATGAACTGCTCGTGCACGCACAGGAAGAGATCCTCGCGCGCCAGTCCGCGGTGCACGCGATGGAGGTCGGGGCAGACCATGGCCGGATTCGTGTTCTGCACGATCATCGCCGTCACCGGCGGGCCGCCGTGCAGCGCCTGCGCCTCGCCGGTGAGGATGGCGCCCAGCCGTGACTGGTCGAGAGCCCGGATCGACTGGTCGATATGCTCACGCCCTTCGATGAGGGAGCGGTCGAGCGGGTACATCGCCGTCTGGCCGTAGAGCGCGCCTCCGCCGAGATGCTGCCAGGCGCCCGTCACGGCGGGCAGGCACGTGACCGCGTGCATGTTCACGGCGCCGTTGCGCGAGCGGCTGAAGCCGTGGTGGCAGCGGATGTAGCTGCGCTTCGTTCGGCCATAGAGGCGCGCGAAGCCGGCGATCTGCTCGACGGAGAGCCCGGTGAGCGCCGCCGCCCACTCCGGCGTCCGCGAGCTGACGTGCTGCGCGAGGTCATCGGGACAGTCGGTGTACCGGCGTAAATAGTCCCAGTCCGCGAAGCCCTCCCGGAAGAGGACGTGCATCATCGCGCACGCCAGTGCGCCGTCGGTGCCGGGCCGGATGGCCAGATGCACGTCCGCCTGCTCGGCCGTTCCCGTGCGATAGGGATCGACCACGACGAGGGGAGCGCCGCGCCGCTTGGCGGCCATGGCGTGGTTCATCACGTTGACCTGCGTATTGACGGGGTTGCCGCCCCAGATCACCACGAGGTCGGAGTGGTCGTCGACCTCGCGCAGGTCCACGCCACGCTTCATGCCGGTGCCGGCCGTCCAGCCGGTGTCGGACAGCGTCACACAGATCGTCGAGAACCAGCGCGAATACTTCATCTCGTGGCGCAGCCGGTTGATGCCGTCGCGCTGCACGATGCCCATCGTGCCCGCGTAGTAGTACGGCCATACCGTCTCCGGGCCGTAGCGCGCCGCTTTCTCGGTGAACGCCTGGGCGACGGTGTCGAGCGCCTCGTCCCACGAGATCCGCTCGAACCGTCCGGCGCCTTTGGCGCCCACGCGCCGGAGCGGGTGCATGAGGCGATCGGGGTGATGCGTCCGCTCCGCGTAGCGCGCCACCTTCTCGCAGATGACGCCGCGCGTGTACGTGTTGCGGTGCGAGCCTCGCACGCGCCCGATGGTGTGCGCGTCCACGCGCTCCACCTCGAGCGCGCACGTGCTGGTGCAGTCGTGGGGACAGACGGAAGGAACGACCGTGGACATCAGTCCAACGTTACACCGAACTACGGCAGCAGCGTACGGACCGTCTTGATGGCCTCGTCACCGGCCCAGTCGATCTCGCCGATCACGCTGTAGCGCACGCGGCCGTCGCGGCCCACGAGGAAGCTGGCCGGCAGCACGCGGACCCGCCACGCTTTCGGCGCCTCCTGGTTGGGATCGAGAAGAGCGGGGAAGTCGAAGCCCGCGCTCTTGAAGAACGTGGTGACCTTGGCTTCCGACTCTCCATAGTTGACGGTGAGGATCTCGAAGGGCTGGCCCGCGAGCCGCTGCCGCAGCGTGCGCATGGAGGCCATCTCGTCACGACAGGGCTCGCACCACGTCGCCCAGAAGTTGACGAGCACGACCTTGCCCCTGTAGTCCGCCAGGGTATGCGGCCGGCCGGCCGTGTCCTTGAGCGCCAGCCTGGGCGTCTCCGCCTGCGTCCAGGGTATGAACCGTGACGGCTCCGCGCCGTGGGCGGCGACGGCGAGGAGCCCTGAGCAGACGAGCCCGAGGATGCTCGTGAGTATCCAAGTATCGAGGAGCGCCACGGCTTTGCCGGGGCGCTGCCGAGCGTAAGGGGGGCATGGGGGGCCCTTCGAGGCCCCCCATGTAAGTCGATCGCGCTGCCGAGCGCTCGGGGGGCTTGGGGGGCCCTTCGAGGCCCCCCATCCCACTAGACTTCCCGGGTGGTGACCGTGTACTTGAAGCTGTCCGGATCGAGGCTGTCGAGGCGGCCGTTGGAGGTCTCCGCCTGCGGGTACATCAGGAACCCGATCTTGCCGCCCTGGGTCGCGTTGGGCAGCGTCACGTCGTGCGCGGTGTTATAGGCGAGCCAGTTGCCTTCCCAGCCGCCGAACAGCTTGGGCCGCACGGACACGACGAGGGGATGGTCCATCTTCAGCAGCTCGCCCGTCTCCTCGCGCGCGGCCTTGGCCACGTCGGCGGGGTCCATCGCCACCCAGCCGTAGTCCTTTAGGAAGACCTCGGCGCGGCAGTGCTGCGCCTTGGTGATGTTGGCGGTACCGGCGCCCAGCGACTTGTAGCCGAAGGCGGAGGGGCCGACGCGGATACCATAGATGTCACGGGCGGGGATGTCGGCGGCGCGGGCGAGGCCCACGAACAGCCCGTTGAGGTCGGCGCACTTGCCGCCGAAGCTCTTCGTCTCCAGCATCGCCTTGATGTCGCCGACGCCGCAGCCCCGCACCTTCACGTCGCGATAGGTGTTGACCAGGATCCAGTCGTACAGCGCGCGCGTCTTGTCGATGTCGCTGCGCTTGCCCCTGGTGGCCTCCTGCGCCGTTTCCCGCACGATGCCGTCCGTCGGCATGAGATCGGTCGGCTGCGTCCACTTCTTCAGCTCGGCGGCATCCGCGCGCCCGGGCGTCTTCTTCGACCAGTCGACGGCGCGGTCCTGTGTCTGGAAGCGGCTGATGACCTCGACCATCGGCGACTTCTCGCTCTCCGCCCATTCGGCGTACAGCATGCTGGCGCCGTACTTCGGTTCGGCCACGGGCTCCAGCACCTTCGCATTGCCCGACCAGCGGTTGCCACGCAGCTTCTGATAGTCGGACTCGACCACGGGCAGGGGCACCCACGCGCGAGGGACGCCCGCCGGCTTCAGCAGTTCGATGCGGGTGGTCATCTCGTACGTGCGCCACGTGCCCGGTTGCGGATTGAATTCCTTCTGTTGCGTGCGCGCGATGGAGACGGTCGGCCGGTGCGACACCGCGGCGAAGACGGGCAGCGTCGCGGACATTCGCAGGAAGGTGCGTCGCTTCATTCGTGAGTTCCCCCTCGTGGCTGTGATGCTGCGGGCGCGCGCTGAGATTCACGCGCACGAGGGTGAACTGTACGGGCGGGCCAGAGTGAATTCAACACGCGAAGTGAGTATCGTCACGCCCTATGCGGCCGATCATCGCGTATCGAGCGGCGCGATGGTCCGCAATGTCCGCGGGCCGGGGGGAAATGGGGGGGCCGTCCAGCCCCCCATTCTCTAACAGGCAGCCCACCGCCCGCTGTCGCGCGCTACTGCAGCGGGGAGAACGCCGCCGGCATCAGGATCTTGTTCTCCATCGTCATGAGCCGGTCGCCACCGCCGGACGGCGGCCAGATCCCTTTCGCGCGCGCGTCGTCCCGCACCTTGGCGCGCTGATCGAGACTGGAGTAGGCCCAGATGTGCACGAACGCGTTGGCCTCGCCGATGTCGACGCCGCCCGCGAGCACGAGGGGTGACAGCTTCGTGCGCTCGCCGATCTTCTCCTCCCACGCCTTCGACATCTGAGGAAGCGTGCCGGGCTTGAGCGTGTAGTAGCGCAGCTCGAAGTACGGGCCCATCTTGCCGGGCCGCACCTCGGGCACGAAGGACAGCGGCACCACGATCTCCGAGCGCATGCTGCGGATGAACTCGCCGATCTTCGGCGGCCAGTTGCCGTCCTTCACGGCGTCGGCGCGGATGCGCGCGCGCTCGGCGACATCCCGGTACGGCCACACGTGGACGATCTCGTTGAGCGGCCCGATCTCCGTGTGCCAGAAGGCGGCCAGCTCCGAGTGCTTCTTGCGGTACTCGTACCCTTCGCCGAAGCGCTTCTCGACCTCGGCCAGGCTTCCAGGGGCGATGCGATAGGTGCGGA
>CAYQQT010000094.1:0-10046 GCA_964419375.1 uncultured bacterium | reverse complement strand
GCCGCGGAGAACGCGGTCAAGAAGGCGCTCGCCGATCGCGCCGACAGCGGCGGCATTCCGGGGACGGAGGCGGCGCTGGCGCGCATCGAGCCCGCCGGCAGCCTGCCCGTCGAGCTGCGGCAGGCGCTCGACGTCGTCTTCATCACGCTGCACGGCCCCTACGGCGAGGACGGCACCATCCAGGGGCTCCTCGAGATGGCCGACGTGCCGTACGTGGGCGCAGGCGTGCTCGCCTCCGCCGTCGGCATGGACAAGGCGACGATGAAGGCGGTCTTTGCCGCCCACGGCCTGCCCCTCGTGGAGTACACGGTCGTCCTGCGCCGCGAATGGCGTGAGGCGCCCGCGCAGGTGCGTGAGCGCGTCGCGAAGATCACCGGATTCCCCTGCTTCGTGAAGCCGGCCAACCTCGGCTCCAGCGTCGGCATCAGCAAGGTGCGCGTGGCCGCCGAGCTGCCGGCCGCTCTCGACGAGGCGGCGCGCCACGATCGCAAGATCGTCGTGGAGCGCGGCGTGCGCGCGCGGGAGATCGAGGTGAGCGTGCTCGGCAACGACGAGCCCGCCGCCTCCGTGCCGGGTGAGATCACCTATGGCGCCGAGTGGTACGACTACGCCACGAAGTACGCCGAGGGGCAGGCGCGCGTGATCGTGCCCGCGCCCGTGAGCGCCGCCATCACCGCCCGATTGCAAGAGTTGGCGGTGGCCGCCTTCCGCGCCGTCGACTGCGCGGGGATGGCCCGGGTCGACTTCTTCCTCGAGGGCGAGCGCGTGCTCGTCAACGAGATCAACACCATTCCCGGCTTTACCTCCACCAGCGCCTACGCGCGCCTGTGGGAAGCCTCCGGCCTCGGCTACGCCGATCTCGTCGAGCGCCTGGTGCAGCTCGGCCTCGAGCGCCACGCCGACACGCGCGGCGCCGGCGCGTGAGAGCCGACGTCGTCATCACCGGTGGGGGCACCGGCGGTCATACGTCGCCGGGCCTGGCGGTGGCGGCCGCGCTGCGCGACCGCGGCTTGCAGTGCGTGTGGATCGGCAGCCGCGACGGCATCGAAGCGCGGCGCGCGCCCGCCTACGGCATCCCCTACATCGCCATCGCCACCGGCAAGCTGCGCCGCTACTGGGCCTGGCGCAACGTCACCGACCTTGCCGTCAACGTGCCGGCGGGAATAATACAAGCGCACGCGGCCCTGCGGCGGGTGCGTCCACGGGTCGTCTTCGCCACCGGCGGCTTCGTCGCGCTGCCCGTCGCCCTCGCCGCCGCCGTCCTGCGCCGGCCGCTGATCATCCACGAGCAGACGTCCGTCCCCGGCCTCGCCAACCGGATCGCGGCGCGCCTGGCGCGGCGAGTGGCCATCACGTTTCCGGACTCCGCGCGCTGCTTTCGGGCGGACAAGGTCGTGCTCACCGGCAACCCGTTGCGGCCCGAGCTGAGAAACGGCGACCGCCAGGAGGCCGTGACGCGCTTCGGCCTGGATCCGGCGCTGCCGCTCGTGTACGTGACGGGCGGCGCCCTCGGCGCGCGCACCATCAACCGCGCCGTGGGCCAGATCCTCGCGCCGCTGCTGGAGCACGCGCAGGTCATCCATCAATGTGGCGACAACGCGGCCACGGACGACCGGCGCTGGCTGCAGGAGCGCCACGCCGAGCTGCCGCCCGCGCTCGCGGCGCGCTACACCGTGGTGCCCTACGTCGGCCCCGAGCTGGCGGGCATCTACGCGGCGGCGGCGCTCATGGTGGCCCGGGCGGGCGCGGGCACGGTGAACGAGGCTTGCCAGCTCGGCGTGCCCGCCCTTTATATTCCGTTGCCCGGCACCAGCGGAGACGAGCAGACGGCCAACGCGCGCCTCGTGGGTCGCGCGGGCGGCTGCTCGATCCTGCCCCAGGCGACGCTGACGCCCGCGCTCCTGCTCGAGCGCATCCAGGGCCTGCTCGGTGACGCCACACGCCTGAAGGAGATGGCCGAGCGGGCGCGCACGGTGGCGATTGCGGATGCGCAGACGCGCATCGCCGATCTCCTCGACGAGGTCATACGCTCCGAGGGGGGCGGCCGTTGAGATCGCCACGCAGGGGGCAGGCGCCGCAGAGCGGAATCGTCCGACAGTATTCCCGGCCGGCGGCGACGATGAGCGCGTGCAGCTCGTTGAACAGCGCTGGGTCGGACGGCAGATGGGCTTCCACGAAGGCGCGCGTCTGCTCGTAAGTCGTGGCGGCGGGCAGCAGCCGATGCCGGGCGAGAATGCGGCGCGCGTACGTGTCGGCGACGAACACCGGCCGCCCCGCCGCGTAGAGAAGGATCGCGTCCACCGTCTCCGGCCCGAGCCCGGCCACGGCCAGCAAGTCGCGGCGCAAGGCGGCCAGCGGCGCGCGCCGCATGGGCTGGAAGCGGCCGCCGAAGCGATCGAGCAGCCAGCGCGTGAAGTCGAGCAGCCGCCGCGCCTTGAGACGATAGGTGCCCGCGGAGCGGATGAACCCCGCCACCTCCTCCTCGCCAAGCGCGGCGAGGCGGGCGGGCGTGAGCATTCCCTGCCTTCGCAGCGCCGCCACCCCGCGCGCGGCGTTCGTCCAGGCCGTGTGCTGCGTGAGAATGGCGCCCACCGCCACTTCGAAGGGCGTGCGCCCGGGCCACCAGCCCTGAGGGCCGAAGCGCGCCAGCAGCGCACGGTGAAGCCGCAGCAGCCGCGCCTTGACGGCGTCGCGGGGCGGGCCGGGAATACGGCGCCACCCGGGCAGCATCGGAGGCGCTGAGCGCGTGCTGGGGCTCATCGTCCTCCTCCAGGCGCTGACGGTGGTACTGAGCGGCCCCGCCACCTCACCCGAATATCTTCCCCTGCGCGTGGCCGAAGCCGAGGGCTACTTCGCGCGCGAGAATCTCGCCGTGACCCTGCGTATGACCCGCGCCGAGCCCGGCGCCGCCGAAGCGCTCGCGCAGGGCCAGGCCGATCTCGCCGCCACCTCGCTGGACGCGATCTTGAGGTTCGGTCCGCGCGCGGCCAACCAGTCCGCGCGGCTCGTCTTCGGCCTCACGGCGGCGCCGCCCGTCGTGCTCGTGGTGCCCGCGAGCCAGACCAACCTCGTGAAGTCGATCGAGAGCCTGCCCGGCACGCGCGTGGGGCTCAGCACGCCGGGCGCGCCCGAGCAGGCGTGGTTCGCCTGGCTGCTGGCGAAGTGGGGCTTGAGCGTGGCGGACGTGTGGATCGTCAGCCACGGCGCGCGCGGGCTGGCGAGCGCGATGGAGACGGGCGACGTGCACGCCGGCCTCGTGCACGAGCCGCAGGCGACACGCCTGCTCGGCGGCAGCCAGGCGCTGCTGCTCGCGGATCTGAGGACGCCCGGCGCCGTCAGGGCCGCCCTCGGCGCCCTCACCGTGAACGCCGCCGTCTTTATGCGCGCCGACCGCCGGGTCTCCGATCGAAATCTGCAGGCGTTCGCGCGCGCGGTGCTCGCCGCCGAGCGCCGCATCGCGGCGGCGACGCCGCAGGCGCTCGCCGCCCGGCTCGCCAAAAGCGTGACCATCCCCGCCGACGATTTCGAGACGCGGCTGCTCGCCACGCGCGGCGGCTATCTCACGAACGGGCTCGTGAGCGCCGAGCAGCTGCAGGAGACGCTGGCGCTGATCCGCGCCCATCAGCCGCTGCCGGCGACGGCGCGCCTGCCGCGGCCGGAAGACATGCTGCACATGGATCCGCTGCGGCGGGCGCTCAGCGGCGCTCCGAGGTGAGCGCGCCGAGGCTCTCCAGCAGCCGGCGCGTCTCGTCCACCGGCAGCCCCACGACGTTCGTGTAGGAGCCGCTGACGCCGGCCACGAGCGCCCCCCCGCCCTCCTGGATGGCATAGGCGCCCGCCTTGTCGAGCGGCTCTCCGCTCGCCACGTACGCCGCGATGTCGGCGTCCGTGTACTCGGCCATCTGTACGCGGGTGATCACGGCCTCGGCGGCTTCGCGGCCCGTGGCGGCGTCGACGGCGGCGACGCCGGTGATGACCTCGTGCCAGCGCCCGCGCAGGCGGCACAGCATGGCGGCGGCCTCCGCCGCATCGCGCGGCTTGCCGAGGGCTTCACCGTCGACGACCACGAGCGTGTCGGCGCCGAGCACAACGCCGTCGCTCAGGCCGGCCGCCACCGCCCGCGCCTTGCGCAGCGCGAGCTTCGCCGTCGCCTCCGGCAAGGGACCGGGATCGAGGGTTTCGTCCACGTCGCTCGGCGTCACGGTGAAATCGGCGCGCAGACGGGCCAGCAGCTCTCGCCGGCGTGGGGAGGCGGAGGCGAGGACGAGGCGGGGCAGCAGCCCCTCGGGCTCTCGTACTACTGGAAGCCTGTCGGAATATCGAGGAGCGCCACGGCTTTGCCGTGGCGCTGCCGAACGCTTGGGGGGATCGAGGCGCGTCCCGGGTTCCCCGGGATGCGGCCGAGCGTCGGAATATCGAGGAGCGCCACGGCTTTGCCGTGGCGCTGCCGAACGCTTGGGGGGCTTGGGGGGCCCTTCGAGGCCCCCCATCCAACTAGGTGACGATCAGGGGGTGAGCGTCCGTCACGATGCGCGTCTGCGCATCGATCTGGGTGCGGATGAACCTGGGCAGGCCGAAACTGTGCTGGTGCGTCTGGCCGTCCCAGTAGGCGAGCGGGCCCTTGATACGCTCGGCCACCAGCTTGTCGACCGCCTCCACCGTCTGCTTGCGCGGGTCGACCTTCTTGGTGGCCGTGATGAAGCCCCACGGCGTGCCGAAGCAGGAGATGAAGGCCTGGTAGCCCGCCACCACCGGAAAGACGTCGCGCAGCGTACGGTGGATGGCCGTGAAGAAGTTCAGCTCGCCCACCTTCGTCATGCCCGCCTGCATGGTCATGGCGCCGCCGGGCGTGAGCCGGTCGCGGATGAGCGTGTAGAACTCCTTGGTGAAAAGCATGCACGCCGGGCCCTCTTCCAGGGGCTCGACGAGGTCGATCGAGATGAAGTCGAACCGCTCCGAGGCCTTCTCCAGATAGGCGCGGGCGTCCTCGTGCCGCAGCTCCGTGCGCTTGTCCTCGAAGGCGCCCTGGTGCATCTCCGGAAGATGCTTCTTGCAGAGATCGACCACTTCGCCGTCGATGTCGACCATCACGGCCCTCTTGATCGAGGGATATCTCAGCATTTCCCGGAGCGTGGCCCCCTCGCCGCCACCGATGACGAGCCCGGACTCCGGCTTGTTCTCGCAAGCCAGCATGCCCGGGTGGACGAGGGCCTCGTGGTAAATGAACTCGTCAGCCTGGCTGGACTGGATGCGCCCGTCGAGGACCAGGGCCTTGCCGTAGGAGGCGGTCTCCATGATCTCGACGTGCTGGAACTTGGTCCGCGCCTCCACGATGGTCCGCACGATGGCATGCATGTGCCCCTCGACGGCCGTCGTGGTCTCGAAAAACCACTTGTACGACTGCGGATTGATCAACTGACGGGAACCGTGGCCGCCGCCGTCGCCTTGTTGACGATGGGCACGGAGCGGTTGAGGAACATCCCGCGCTGCACGTCCACGACGGAGGTGCGCTCGGCCTTGAACTCCTCGACCAGGTAGTTGGCGGCGACCTCCGGCTGGAGCACCTCGCCGCAGGAAAAGATGTCCACCGCCGCGTACCGGTACTCCGGCCACGTGTGGATGGAGAGATGGGACTCGGCGATGACCACCACGCCGCTGACCCCGAACGGGTTGAACTCGTGGAAGACGACGTCCACGATCGTAGCCTGCGCCCGCTTCGCCGCCTCGACGAGGGCCGCTTTCACGGTCTCGAGGTTGTTGATGGCGTCAGAGTCGCAATCGAACAGCTCGAGAAGCAGGTGTCGTCCCAGTGCGTTCAATCGTGTCTCCCTCCCTTTTCCGATCCGGTCATCTACCGCACGTCTCCTGCGACGGATGCTCTCGTCGCTGTTTAGCGCTAAAGAATTTTTTTTGTCGCCATTGAAATGTATGGTCCGTTTCTTGCCATTGCAAGAAAAAACGTTGCTCGCGGCAAATTTTTAGCCTAGCCGGTGGCGCGTGGAGTGCCGCCGGCGCGCGCCGCGCGCGCTCCCAAGACGGCGCGCCGACCGTTGCGCGAGGCGGCGGCGGACGCCGAGCGCGCTCATGCCGCTCCTGAAAGGCGCCGCGCGCGCTTGCCGCCGGCCTCGCGCTCCGAGACAAACGCGCGCGCGCAGCAACCGTCGAACGCGCTCCGACCTCACTTTTCTCTTGCGTTGGCGCACACACTCGCTACAGTGAGAAAGGATTTTTCCACCGGCGCGTGCCGGACGTTGGGAGGCGAGAACACACACGGTGAGGAGGAACGGATGACGAAGAGGGTCACGATGGCGGCAGCGACGGCCGGTCACGCGGAAGGCGGTACCACCCTCAACGCCTTCGACAACGCGCTTCTCGTGGCGGGCATCGGCAACATCAACCTCATCAAGGTCTCGAGCATCCTCCCGCCGGAAGTCCCGGTCATCGAGCTTCCCAAGATCAAGCCCGGCGCCCTCATCCCCACCGCGTACGCCGCCATGACGAGCGAGACGCCGGGGGAGACGGTGGCGGCCGCCGTCGGCTACGCCGTTCCGGACGACCCCGCCAAGAACGGCGTCATCATGGAGTTCCACGGCATCGCCTCCAGGGCGGAGGCGGAGCGCCAGATCAGCGCCATGCTCGACGAGGCCTTCCAGGTCCGCGGCGAGATCATGAAGGAGAAGCGGATCTTCGCCGTCGAGCACACGGTGACGCGGGTGGGCTGCGCGCTGGCCGCGATCACACTGCTCGCCGACGAGGACCTCGTCTAGCGGTTGCGGCCGGCCGCACCCCGCTTCATCGCGTGCCATCGGCCGCTCGCCGAGGGGCGCATCATCCTCTTCGGCGTGCCCTTCGAGGGGCGCGTCAACCTTCGCAAGGGGGCCGATAACGGCCCCCGCGATCTCCGCCTCGCCTCCGACTCCATCGAGACGTACTCGCCCTTCCTCGACCGCGACATGGAAGACCTGCCGCTGTCCGACATCGGCGACTGCGAGCTGCCGGAGGGCTCCCCGCGCGAGCAGCTCGACGCCGCCCGGGAGGAGATCCGGGCGTGGTGGCGGCCCGGGCTGCTGCCCTTCATGCTCGGGGGCGACCACACCGCCACCGTGCCCGTCATCGAGGCCATCGCGCCGTCCTTCCCCGACCTGCGCATCCTGCAGCTCGACGCGCACCCCGACACGCGCGAGGAGTTTCTCGGCGAGCGCTACAACTACGCCTCCGCCATGGCGCGGGTCATGGACACCGTCGCCCCCGAGCGCGTCTTCCAGGTCGGCATGCGGACGGGGGCGCGGGAGGAGTACGAAAAACGGCGGCCGAGCTTCTACCCGCTGCTGGCCGGCCACCCGCTCGACGTCGTGCGCCGGCTGCTGCCCGAGCTGCAGGGCCATCCGCTCTACGTCACCATCGACGTCGACGTGCTGGATCCCAGCGAGGCGCCGGGCACGGGCTCCCCGGAGCCGGGCGGGCTGCGCGTGCCGGAGCTGATCGACATCGTGCGGCTGCTCGGCGGCTGCCACGTCATCGGCGGCGACCTCGTCGAGGTCGCGCACGCCTGGGACCCGTCGGGCCGCACCGGCATCGCCGCCTCCTGGGTCATCCGGGAAGCGCTGCTCACCTGGTGGGGCGAATTGCGATGAAGCCACGCCGGACAGGGATCGACAAGAGCCGGGCTCGGGAGTACAGCGCCCCCCGCCTGTACGAGATCGCCTTCGACATGAACCGCAAGGGCGAGGTGGACTTCCTCGTCCACTGCTTCAAGCGCTTCGCCCGGCGGCGCGTGCGCACGGTGGTCGACATCGCCTGCGGCACCGGCCCGCACCTGATCCGCCTCGCGGACCGCGGCTACCGGATGTCGGGCCTGGACCTGTCGGGCAAGAACATCGAGTTCCTCGGCGAGCGGCTCGCGGACAAGGGGCACACCGGAGAGCTGGTGGTCGGTGACATGACGGACTTCCGGCTCGCCCAACCCGTGGACGCCGCCATCTGCATGCAGGACTCGCAGGGGCACCTGCTCACCAACGAGCAGCTCCTCGCCCACCTGCGGAGCGTGGCGCGCTCGCTGAAGAAGGGCGGCCTCTACGTCTTCGACCGCTACATGGCCTCGTCGTGGACGGATCCCGCGCGCCGCTGGTCGTGGTCGCGGCGGCGCGGGCGCCTCATCGTACGCGCCACCTTCTCGGCGCTGAACGACGTGAACCCGGTGACGCAGATCTTCAAGGAGCGGATGACGCTCGAGGCCGTCGAGAACGACACCCATCGCGTGTACCGGCAGACTCACATGTCGCGCATGGTCTTCCCTCAAGAGCTCAAGACCCTCGTGGCGCTCGCCGGCGGGTTTGAGTTCGTCCAGTGGTTCTTCGGGTTCAAGCCTCACCAGATCCTCGAGCGCTCCAAGCATCCGCTGCTGATGGTCGTCGTTCTCCGTCGGCTTTAGTTGGATGGGGGGCCTCGACGGGCCCCCCAAGCCCCCCGGACGCTCGGCAGCGCCGCGGCAAAGCCGCGGCGCTCCTCGATAGGCGTGCGCCCGGCGGGGGCGGGTCGGGCTTCGGAGTCCGACGACCACGTGGATGGTGGTCGATTCGGACCGAGGGCGGCTGGGCTCCATCTCCACGCCTTGTGCGCTCATGGTGAGCGGGAAACGGGTCGCTGGACCCCGAAGCCCGGCCCGCCCCCGCCGGGGCACACGTCAGCGGACTCCGACCGGAGATTGGGGACGCTGCGCTTCGCTTGCATCTACTTGTCGAGGAAATGCGTGCCGTCCCCCCTTCCGCTGACCGTCTGCGCGTTCGAAAACCGCAACGACTTCATCGTCGAATGTTCGGCGCGGGGTAAGCTGCGCGGGTGAACGAGAGAGCGAGTCTGAGGCTCAAGCGCGGCCGGGAGCGGGTGTGGGTGCATCCGTGGATCTTCAAGGGGGACGTGGCGGACGTCTCCGTGTCCAAGGCGGGGGTCGTCGATGTCGTCGATTCACGGGCTCGATTCGTGGGCAGGGGCTTCTACAATCCGCGGCCAGGCTTGTGTTGTCGGATCCTCACGTGGGCGGATGAGGCGATCGATCTCGAGTTTTTTCGGCGGCGGATGGCGGAGGCGGTGGCGCAGCGTGGTGGGGCGGATCTTGCGCGGCTGGTGTGGAGTGAGGCGGACGGGTTGCCGGGGCTCGTGGTGGATCGGTATGGGCCGGTGGCCGTCATGCAGTGCATGACGCTCGGCATGGCGAGCGTGCGAAGCGACCTGGTGAGGGCGGTGCGGCGAGTGGTGGGGGATCTGGCCGTCTTCGTCGCCGACGACGCGGCGGCGGCGGCCATGGAGGGCTTCGCGCCTGCGCTGGGGTGGCAGGACCGTGCGGGACCGGAGAGCGTGGTCGTGCAGGAGGCGCAGGCGCGGCTGCTCGTGCGCTTCGGCAGCGGGCACAAGACGGGCCTCTATCTCGATCAGTCGGAGAACCGGGCCCGCGTGGGCGCGCTGGCGTCGGGGCGCACCGTCCTGGACGTCTTCTCCTACACCGCCGGCTTCGCCTGCCACGCTCTCGTGGGGGGCGCCGCGCGCGCCGTCTGCGTGGAGTCCTCGGCCGACGCGCTCGCGGGCGCGCTCGACAACCTGGCCCTCAATGGTGTCGCCGACCGGGCCGAGGTGCGCGCGGTCAACGCCTTCGACGAGCTGCGGCGCCTGGATCGCGAGGGCGCGCGCTTCGGCCTCGTCGTGCTCGACCCGCCGCCCTTCGCGCGGGGCCGCAGCCAGATCGAGGCCGCCATGCGCGGCTACAAGGAGATCAACCTGCGCGCGATGCGCCTGCTGGAGCCGGGTGGCATCCTCGCCACCTTCTCCTGCTCGTACCACGTCTCGGAGTCGGACTTCGAGGCGGTGTGTCGTGACGCCGCGACCGACGCCGGGGTGCGGCTGCGCACGCTGGCGCCGCTCACGCAGAGTGGCGACCACCCCGTGCTGCTCACGGCGCCGGAGACGCGGTACCTGAAAGGCCTGCTGCTGCAGGCGATCTAGCAGGGCGCTGAAAAACGCCCATCTCCGTCGTTGGCTCGTCGCTCGCTCCC
>CAYQQT010000093.1:0-10057 GCA_964419375.1 uncultured bacterium | reverse complement strand
CCCGCCGTCGGCTCGTCGAGGAGCAGGAGGGTCGGCTCCGTCGCGAGCGCCAGGCAGATCTCGAGGTGGCGCTGCTCGCCGTGGGAGAGGTTCTCGGCCAGGTCGTCACGCCGCCCCGTAAGGCCGAAGGCGTCGAGAAGCTCCGTCACGCGCCCCTCCACATCGGGCAGGCGCCACAGGGAGGCGAGGCGACCGGATTCGGCGCTCCGCGACTGGGCGGCCACGCGCACGTTCTCGCCGACGCTGATCTCCGGGAAGATGTTGGTGATCTGGAAGGTCTTGGCGATGCCGAGACGGTTGATGGCCTCCGGCGCGAGGCCGCCGATCTCACGCCCGCGGAAGCGCACCCGCCCCGAGGACGGCGCGTGCAGGCCCGACACGATGTTGAAGAGCGTGGACTTGCCCGCGCCGTTGGGCCCGATCACGGAGAAGACCTGGCCCTGGCGCACGGTGAAGCTCACCCTTGTGAGCGCGGCGAGGGCGCCAAAGCTCCGCGATACCGCGTCGACCTCGAGGACTAGACCGTCGTGCGCCATTGCTTGAAGCCCAGCCGCCGGCGGAAGCCGAGCAGCCCCTTCGGCATGAAGAGCACGATGACGATCAGCACGACGCCGATCACGATGAAGTACGCGTCCACGTACGACGAGACCTTGTCGCGCAAGAGCGTGAAGAAGGCACCGCCGATGACGGGGCCCACGAGGGTGCCGAGGCCGCCGATCATCACCGAGATGATGAACTCGCCCGACTCCGTCCACAGCAGGAGGTCGGGCGTCGCGAACGCGGAGCGGATCGGGTAGATGGCGCCCCCGAGGCCCGTGAGGATGGCGGAGACGATGCAGACCACCATCTTGTAGCGCTGGACGTTGTAGCCGAGGAAGCGCGCCCGGTCCTCGTTCTCGCGGATCGCCACCAGCACCCGGCCGAAGTGCGAGGTGACGAGCACGCGGCAGATCGTGTACGACACGGCCAGGTAGACGAGCACGAGGTAGTACTTGCGCAACGGCGTGTCGATGGCGATCCCGGGCAGCACGTGGGCGTCCGGCACGCCCTGGATGCCGTCGGAGCCGCCGAAGAGCTGCGTGTAGCGGAAGAAGGTGTAGACGACCTCCGCGAAGATCAGCGTGAGCAGCGCGAAATAGATGCCACGGCGCGCCGTCGCGAAGTAGCTCACCACCAGCGCGTAGAGGCCGACGACGATGATGGCGAAGGCCAGGCATGCCCACAGCGAGAGGATGCCGCGCTCCAAGAGGATGGCGGTGGCGTAGGCGCCGAGGCCGTAGAAGGCGGCGTGACCGAAGGAGACGAGGCCCGTGTAGCCGATGAGGAGGTCGAGGCTCATCGCGATGGCGCCGAAGAGGAGCGCGTCGAAGGCGAGGAGCAGGTAGTACTTCGACATGAAGGGCAGCGCGGGCAGCGACGCCAGCACCGCGAAGGTCAGCGCCGCACGCCAGCCGAGCGCTCTACTCAAGCACGCCGCTCTACTCAAGCACGCCCTCCCGGCCGAAGAAGCCGCGGGGGCGGACGATGAGGACGACGAGCATGATGCCGAAGATCGCGATGGCGACCCGCTGCGGGTTCATCCAGAGCGAGAAGAGCGACTGCGCGAAGCCGATGGCGAAGGCGGCCACCACCGAGCCGCCCATGGAGCCCATGCCCCCGAGGATGACCACGATGAAGGCGAGCAGGATCATCTCCGTGCCCATGTACGGATAGACGGTGAAGACGGGCGCCAGCAGCATCCCCGCGAGGGCGGCCAGCGCCGCCGAGCCCGCGAAGGTGAGGGTGAACACCCGGCGGACGTTCACGCCGAGGCCGTCGAGCATCTCGGCGTCCTGGACGGCCGCGCGCACGATGATGCCGGCGCGCGTCTTGGTGAAGAAGAGCCAGATGGCGAGCAGGATCACGGAGGAGGCGGCGAGCAGGAAGAGCCGGTAGTTCGGGTACGTCATGCCGAGCAGCGGCGTGGAGCCCGTGAAGGGCGGCATGATCCGGCGCATGTCACCGCCGAAGATCTGGCGGATCCCCTCGCGGAACACGAGGGCGAGGCCGAAGGTCAGAATGAGTCCGTACAACGGCTCGCGCCGGTAGAGCGGGCGCAGGGTGGCGGCCTCCGTGACGGCGGCGATGACGCCGACGATGAGCGGGGCCGCCACCAACGCGATCCAGAAGGAGCCGGTGAGGCCGATCACGGCCACCCCGGCGTAGGCGCCCATCATGAACAGCTCGCCGTGGGCGAAATTCATGACGCCGAGGAGGCCGAAGATGACGGTGAGGCCCAGCGCCAGCAGCCCCAGCGCGGCCCCGAAGACGAGGCCGTGCAGGAGCTGCGGGAGCAGGACCGCGACGAGATAGTCCAAGCGGCGCGGTTACTTCTTCTTCAGATCCCAGGTGAACCCCTCGACGGGGTCCTTGCCCACCATCGGCTCACCGATGGTGTCCTTGCCCAGCAGCGTCGCGATGGGCATGTTCTTGCCGCCCTTGACCTGGTAGAGATGCATGTCCATCACGACCTGGTGGTCCTCCTTGCGGATGCACTGGCGGCCGATGTGCGTGTTGTCCACGCACATGCCCTCCTGCGCCTCCGCCACCTTGTCGGAGTCGAAGCTCTTGGCCTTCTCGACGGCGGCCGCCCAGAAGTGGACGGCGTCGTAGGCGCCGGCCATGATGTTGCCGTCCACGTTGTAGCGCTTCTTGAACTTGGCGTTGAACGCCTGCATGTTCTTGTCCGGGTTGTACGCCGAGTAATGGGCGAGCTGCACGAAGCCCTCCATCGGCTCCGCGATCGCTTGCAGATCTTGCTGGAGGAGGAAGCAGTCGATGCCCGCCAGCTTGTACTTCTTGGTCATCCCGAACGAATGCAGCTGCGTCATGAGGCGCAGCGAGTCCGCCCCCGCGAAGGCGAGGAAGAGCACGTCGGGGGTCGACTGGTTGATGGCGCCGAACCAGGGGCTGAAGTCCTTCGTGTCCATGGGCGCGCCCGCCACGCCCACGACCTCGCCGCCCAGCTTCTCGAGCGCGGTCTTGAACTGGCGGCCGTCCGACTGGCCCATCGCGTAGTCGGTGTAGAAGATGTAGACCTTCTTGCCCATCTTATCGAGCATGTACTTGGCGAGGCCGTTGGCCTGCATCCGGGAGTCGGGCTGGTTCGAGAAGTAGTACTTGTGGAACTTCGTCGTGCGCATGAACTCCGCGCACGAGACCGAGTTCCAGTGGATCGTCTTGTGCTTCTTGGTGACGTCCATCACCGCCATCGTGGCGCCCGAGGACACGGCGCCCACGATCAGCTTGACGTCGTCCTGGAGGATGAGCTTCTCCGCCTTGCGCACGGCGGGCGCGGGCTTCGTCTCGTCGTCCTCGGAGATCATCTCGATCTTGTGGCCGAGGACGCCGCCCTTGGCGTTCAGCTCGTCGACGGCCATCTGCATCATCATCGTCTGGTACTTGCCGTAGCCCTCGAAGACGCCCACCTTGGAGCCGAGGTCGCCGATCTTCACGACCTTCGACTGAGACATGGCGGGGGCGGCCACCCACACCGCGCTGACGGCGACGGCCAGGAACAGGACGAGCCACGTGAGACGTTTCATGAGTCCCTCCTTGGGAGTGCTGACGAGGTGTCGATCAGGGTCGAGAGAACCTGCGCGATCCGCCGCAGCGGCTCGCGCAGCTTGTCGGCCTCGGATGCCGAGGTGGTCTTCACATAGCCCTCCGCCTCGTCGAAGGCGAGACGGACGGCCGTCGAGCTCTTGTTGTCGCGCGACGACACGGCGAAGTCCACGAGGTTGTAGTAGCGCCACATCGCTTCGAGGAAGCGCTGGCCCGTGGCCGCGCGCGCCTGCCGCGAGAGCTTGCCGTCGGCGAGCTGGCGATCGGCCTCGAGCGCCAGCTCGCGCGCGAGGGCGGCGAAGAAGATCATGAGGCGGCGCTCGACCTCCACGGCGTCCTTGGACTGCAGGGCGGCGCGGGTCCCGCTTTCCAGCGAGGCGGGCAGCGTCCCCGCCTTCTCACGCATGGCGGCCCGGAGCGCGCCCTCGTCGAAGAGCCGCAGGGCCACGTCGAACTTCTTGGCCTGCAGCGAGAACTTGATCTGCTTGAAGTTGGTCGTGATCTCGTTGTCGCGCGGCGTGTAGGCGCCCACGTGATGAGCGGCGGCGGGCGAGGCCAGCGCCAGGAGCAGGGCGAGCGCGGCGAGCGTCATCGACGGATGATTCCGAGGGCGACGATGCCGGCGAGCCACCACAGCGCCACGATGGTGGCGCCGCCGAACGGGATCCAGAAGAGCCACTCCGCGATCGCCTTTCCCCTCTCCAGCCCGACATACGGGATGAGTGCGGCCCACAGCAGGTAGCCGAGAGGATAGCCCGCTCCGCCCACCGTGAGAAGCGTGATAATCACGGGCCGCGCGGGCGCCGTGCGCACCAGCGTGGCCGCCACCGTGGTGGTGGCGATGATCACGAGGCCCATGCCCTCCGCGTGCATGTGGAAGAGACGCAGGCCCGCGTCGAATTTCACGAGCGCTTCGTCGAGGATGCGCTCGTCGACGTCGCGCACGCCCACGAGGCCGTGGATGGCCGGATGCGTGAGCATCGTGCCGCGCGCCCAACGCGTGAGCTCGAGCTTGAAGCGCGACATCGAAGCGCCGCCCACTTCGGCGCACACGATGAGCACGACGGCGACGAGCAGGACCCAGACGGGCGGCAGTCGCCACGTCGGCGCCTCCCTCATGGGGATGACGATCGCGCGGCCGTCCTCGCCCGCGCCGCCAGACAGACCGCGAGCGCCGTCAATCCGGCGATGGCGGCGCTGCCGAGCGGCATCAGGACCCACCGCTCGGCGAGCTCGATGCCGGCGTCACGCCCGAGCTCGAGGACGGCGGCGCCGTACACCAGGTAACCGAGCGGGAACAGGCTGCCCGCGGTAAGGAGGACGTAGAGGGCCGCGCGCACCCGGCGACCGGCCACCACGCTCGCCACCAGCGTGCTCGTGAAAAACAGGATGAGGCCGAGCCCTTCGGCATGCGTGTGGAAGAAGGACAGGCCCGCTTCGGCGCCGTACACCGCGCGGCCGCGCACCTCGTCGTCGTACTCCGCGGAGCCCGAGATCCCGTGCGCCTCCGGGTTGGCGTTGACGCGCGCCGTGGCGTAGCGGTCGATCGAGGGCCGGAGCTGCGACATGGCGGCGCCGCCGGTCTCGCCGAGGGCGATCATGAGCACGGCGACGAGAACGACGGCGAGCGGTGGACGTCTGACCTCGATCGGGTCCCCTCCGGGGGCTGAAGTGGCGAGACGTTAGCACCGTGCTGCCGATTTGTCATTACGCGCCGCCTGTGGCAACGTTGGCCCGCCGATGAGACGTGGGGACGCGTATGTGGCAGCGCTTCGAGACGGCCGCTCGGTCTTTCTCGACGGCGAGCGCGTCGACGACGTCACCAAGCACCCCGCGTTCGTCGAGCCCATCCGCCGCATCGCCGAGACGTACGACCGGGCGCGCTCCGAGGCCCACCTCGACGTCACCTCGTACCGCGATGCGGCGACGGGAGAGCGTCACGGCTCCATGTGGCTCGTCCCGCGCTCCGCGGACGATCTCGAGGCGCGCCGGCGCGTCCACCGCTTCTGGGCCGAGGCCTCCTACGGGCTCATGGGACGCACGCCGGATCACGTCGCCTGCGTGCTCACCGCGTTCGCGAGCGCCCGGGCTTTCTTCGCGCGCGGCGGTGAGCGCTTCGGCGACCACGTCGTGCGCTTCTACGAGAAGGCGCGCGCCGAAGACCTGTACGTCACATACGCGATCGTGCCGCCGCAGGTGGACCGCTCGCAGCCCGCCCACAAGCAGCCGGAGCCGTTCCTGTATCCCGGCGCCGTGCGCGAGACGGACGGCGGCATCATCGTCCGCGGCGCGCAGTCGATCGCGACCTCCGCGGTGCTGGCGGACTGGCTCTTCCTGAGCTACATCACGCCCCTGGTGGAGGGCGACGAGGACTACGCGATCTCCGTCGTCATGCCGGTGAATGCCGAGGGGCTGCGGCTCTACCCGCGGCGGCCGTTCGCCTCCATGGCCACGAGCGTCTACGACTACCCGCTCTCGTCACGCTTCGACGAGGTGGATGCCACCGTCGTCCTCAACGACGTCTTCGTGCCGTGGGAGCACGTGTTCATCTACCGCAACGTCGAGCTCGTCAATGCACAGTTTCACGACACGCCCTCGCACACGCTCGCGAACTTCCAGTCCCTCGTGCGCTTCAGCGTGAAGCTCGAGTTCACGGCGGGGCTCGCGATGAAGCTGGTCGAGCTGCACAGCAACGACAAGAACGGAGCCGTCCAGGCCACGCTCGGCGGCGACATCGCGGCCCTGTGCGCCAGCTTCGATGCGCTCGTCCACGCCGCCGCGCGCTTCCCGCTCATTCGCGACGGCGTCGCCCGCCCCGGGCCCTCCTACATCTACGCGGGCATGAGCCTGCAGCGCCGGCTCATCGTGGACCTCATGCGCTCCGTGCGCGAGCTGGCGGGCGGCGCGTTCCAGGCCGTGCCGTCCTCCGAAGCCAACTTCACGAGCGCCGACACGCGCGCCGACACGGAGCGGTACTACCGCTCGGGCGTGGCCACCGCCCGCGAGCGCATCAAGCTGCTCAAGCTCATCTGGGATTTCGTGGGCACGGAGTTCGCGGGCCGCCAGCTCCAGTACGAGATGTTCTACTCGGCGGCCCAGCCCGTCGTGAACGCGCGCATGTTCAAGTCCTACGACTGGCAGGCGGCCAAGGCGATGGTCGACCGCTGCCTGGGCGAGTACTGATGGCGCAGCACCTATATATATTGATGCGCGGCCGCGCGCAGTGACGCTGATCGGCGCGTCCGTTCGCCGGGTCGAGGACGAGCGACTGCTCACGGGGCGAGGACGATTCGTCGGCGACATGGTCCTGCCCGGGATGCTCCACGCCGCCTTCCTGAGGAGCGTCCACGCCCACGCCCGCCTCTTGTCGATCGACGTGACGCGGGCCCGCGCCGCCGCCGGCATCACCGCCTGTGTGACGGGCGAGGATCTGGCGCCGCACGCGCGGGCAGTGCGGGCGGAATCCCGGATGAAGGGGTACTTCGCCACCGACTTCCCGGCCCTGGCCCGTGGCAAGGTCCGCTTCACCGGCGAGGCGGTGGCCGCCGCTCTCGGCGAAAGTCGCTACGCGGCCGAGGACGCTCTCGAGCTGATCGACGTCCGCTACGAGCCGCTTGCCGCCGTGGCGACGGTCGAGGCCGGCAGGGAAGCGGGGAGCGCGCTGCTTCACGAGGCCGCGGGCACCAACGTGCTCCTCACGCGCGCGTTCGTGCAGGGCGACGTCGACGCCGCCATCAAGAGCGCGGCCGTCGTCGTCGGGGACACCTTCCGATTCCACCGTCATGCCGGCATCACGATGGAGAACCGCGCGTGCCTGGCCGAGTGGGACGCGGGCGCGGGCGTCCTCACGCTCTGGTCTTCCACGCAGGTCCCCGGGCTGCTCCGCGACGCGCTCGCCGATGTCCTCGACCTGCCTGCGCACCGGGTGCGCGTGGTGGCGCCCGACGTGGGCGGTGGCTTCGGCGTGAAAGGCGCGCTCTATCCCGAGGAGGTCGCGGTGTGCGCGCTCGCCCGGCTCACGGGCCGGCCCGTGAAATGGGTGGGCGACCGGCGCGAGGATCTCCTGACGACCACGCAGGCGTGGGACGAAGTGGTCGAGTGCGATCTCGCTCTGGACCCCGACGGCACCATCCGGGGGCTGCGCGC
The DNA here is from genome assembly GCA_964419375.1 of uncultured bacterium. Taxonomy (GTDB): domain Bacteria; phylum Methylomirabilota; class Methylomirabilia; order Rokubacteriales; family CSP1-6; genus JBBDXO01. The sequence continues at coordinate 2,308 of CAYQQT010000093.1, read as the reverse complement.
CCGCGTCCTCGGCGATATCGGCGCGTATTCCATCCACCCGTGGACGGCGTCCATCGAGGTCATCCAGGTCATCAGCTTTCTGCCGGGCCCGTATCGCGTCCCGCACTACCGCGGCGAGGCGTGGGGCGTGGCCACCAACAAGGCGCCCACGGGGCCGTACCGCGGGGTGGGGCGGCCGGTGTCGACGTTCGTGACGGAATCGCTCATCGAGCGCGCGGCCCGGCGGCTCGGGATGGATCCGGTCGAGCTGCGGCTGAAGAACCTGATCCGCAACGACGAGTTTCCCTATCGCTCGCCGTCCGGCGTCGTGTGGGACAACGGCAGCTTCGTGGAGACGCTCGAGCGCGCGCGCGACATCGCCGGCTACGCGCAGGTGCGCGACGAGCAGCGGCGTGCGGGCCCGTCGGCCCGCCGGCTCGGCATCGGCGTCGCCTCCTACGTCGAGCTGACGGGCGTGGGCTCGGCGATTCCGGCCTCGCCGGGCGCCGCCATCAACACGGGCACGGAGGGCGCGACCATTCGCGTGGACCCGGGCGGAACGGTGACGGCCATCTTCGGCGTGGCGTGCCACGGCCAGGGCCACGAGACGTCGCTGGCGCAGATCGTCGCGCAGGAGCTCGGCGCCTCCTTCGACGACGTGCGCGTGATCGAAGGCGACACCGCGGCCTCGCCCACGGGCACGGGGACGTATGCAAGCCGCACCGCCGTCATCGCCGGCGGCGCCGCCATCCTCGCCGCGCGCGCCCTCAAGGAGAAAGCGGTCCGGATCGCCGCCCACCAGCTCGAAGCGAGCGTGGACGACGTCGTGCTCGAAGGCGGCCGCGCCTCCGTGCGTGGCGCGGCCGACCGCAGCGTCACCCTGCGCGACATCGCCGGCGCCGCGTATGCGGGCTCGCGCAAGCTGCCGAAGGGCATGGAGCCCGGGCTCGAGGCGACGCGCTTCTACGACCCGTACTTCGGCAGCGCCTCGAACGCGGCCCACGTCGCCGTGGTGGAGGTGGACGTCGAGACGTGCGCGGTGGCGATCCGCCGCTTCGTTCTGGTGGAGGACTGTGGCCGGATGATCAACCCGATGATCGTCGAAGGGCAGGCGATCGGCGGTGTCGCCCAGGGCATCGGCGCCGCCCTTCTCGAAGAGGTCGTCTACAACGAGGCCGGCCAGCTGCTGACCGGCACGCTCATGGATTACCTGGTACCGACCGCCAGCGAGATACCGCTCGTCGAGGTGCTGCACCTCGATCGGCCGTCGCCCGCCACCCTCGGCGGCTTCAAGGGCGTGGGCGAGGGCGGGACGATCGGCGCGCCGGCGGCCGTCGCCAATGCCATCGCGGATGCGCTGGCGCCGCTCGGCATCGACATCACCGAGCTGCCGATGACTCCCGATAGGCTCTTCAGGCTCATTCACCAGCGCGAGACACGGGAGACGCGATGATGGCAGCAGACGCATGGACCGGGGCGATCGATCGCATGCTGAGCCGCATCCAGGACACGGCGGCCCGCGTGAAGGACGGCTTTCCCCACTGGGCTGATCCGGAGACGGGGCAGTGGACCACCACGCCCGAAGGCGACTGGACGGGCGGCTTCTGGATCGGCCAGCTTTGGCTGGCCGCCGCGGCGACGGGCGATGCGCGGTACCGGTCGTGGGCCGAGCCCTTCGCCGAGCGCCTGCGCGCGCGCATCGACGCGGAGACGGTCTTCAAATCGTTTCCCGCGTATTACGGCGCCAGCCTCGGCGCCATCCTGCACGACGCCCCGGCGCCGCGTGAGATCGCGCTCGCCACCGCGCGCAGCCTGACGCGCCTCTACGCGCCGGCGCTGCGGCTGGTGCCGCTCGGCGCCCAGGCCGAGGAGGGCGCGCACATCGGCTCCACCGAGACGAGCATCGACAGCCTGCAGGCGGCGACGCTGCTGTTCTGGGCGGCCGGTGTGACGGGCGAGCCGAGGCTGCGCGAGGTTGCGACCAACCATGCGGAGACGATCATCCACCTGCACCTGAGGCCCGACGGCTCGTTCATCCAGTCCAGCTCGCTGGACGGCGCCACGGGCCGGCTCGTCCGGCACTACACGCACAAGGGGTTCAGCGACACGAGCACGTGGGGCCGCGCGCAGGCGTGGGGCACGCTCTTCTCGATACAAAGTTACATGGGGGGCCTCGAAGGGCCCCCCAGCGCACCTTCTGTAACACGCTGAATCCGGCCCATGTCGGCCAGGTCGGCCCCGCCGCTGAGCGTCCACACCTTGGCTCCGCACGGCGTGACGATGATCTTCGTGATGCCCAGCCGCTTCAGGACCTCGCGGCCGAGCAGCG
>CAYQQT010000092.1:0-10115 GCA_964419375.1 uncultured bacterium | reverse complement strand
GCTCAACTTGCTACGGCGCAGGGCCAGCCGGGCTACGGCAGCAGCGCGCCGACGGCGATGCGTGCCGATGGCACGGTGGGATTGGGAACTGGACCTCAGTCCTCACCTGCTCAAGCGGATGGACGATCGGCGCTTCACCGAGCTCGACCTTCGGCGAATGATGCAACGGGCGTTCGGCCATCGTGAAGACGTCGTGGAGGATCGCTGGGTCATCGAAACTCGACACCGGCGAAAGGCATGGGAGGTTATCGTAGAGCCGGACCAGGAGCGGTAGTTGTTGGTCGTGGTCACCGCATACCCGGTCTCGGAATGAGGGAAACGAAGACTTCGTACCTGGAAGTCACGTTTCGGCGCGGTCGTCCCCTGGCGGCCTATCTCTATCTTCCACGGAGGCCGCGCGACAAGAGTTATCGGACGGAGAGGGCGGCGTGCGGTCTGCTGATCGACTTCAACCGGAGCGGCAAGCCTATTGGCATCGAGATCACCGCACCAGCCAAGTTGTCGCCCGCGGCCCTCAACCGGGTCTTGCGTCGTTTGGGCCTACCGGCCGTGACGCGTGCTGACCTGGCGCCCCTTCGAGCTGCGTGAGCTCTAGGAGGTCAGGCTGTACAGGCGCGCACAGTTGTCCCAGAGGATCTTGGCCTTCGTCTTGTCGCTCACGCCCTCGAGCGCGACGAACTCGTTGATCGCCTCCGGAAACAGCCCGTCCGAGTGCGGATAGTCCGTGGAGACGACGATGCTGTCGTCGCCCACCGCCTCCACCACCTGGCGGAGCCCCTTCTCGTCGGCGTCGGTGGCCACGTAGCACTGGCGGAAGAAGTACTGGCTCGGCAGCTGCGAGATCTGCACCTCCGAGCCGGGGCCGAACTTCTCCCACGCCTCATCGAGGCGCCAGAGCCACCACGGCAGCCAGCCGCACGTCCCCTCGAGGAATGCGCAGCGAAGGCGCGGGTGACGCTCCAGGACGCCGCCGGCGGCGAGGCTGCCGAAGGCGAACATCAGCTCCACGGGATTGCGGCCCGCCACGCCGATCACGCGGCCGTTCGGGTGATCGAGGTAGCGCCGCGCGATGTCATCGCGCAGCGACGACTGGCCGGTCGGATGAAAGCCCATCGGCACGCCGAGCTCCTCGACGGTGTCCCAGAGCACCTCGAACTCCGGGTCGTGGACGTGCCGGCCGTTGATGGGGTTGGGGTTGCCGATGACGGCCACCGCGCCCAGCTCGCGCACGGCGCGGCGCGCCTCGCGCGCGGCGCGCACGGGATCGTGGAAGGCGACCTGCGCCGCGAACTTCAGACGCGCCGGCGCGAACCGGCAATAGTCGTGGGTCCAGTTGTTGTGGGCGCGCGCGAGCGCATCCGCGACGTGCGGATCGAGGTCGTCGTGCATGAGCACCTGGCGGCCGCGCGTGCCGTAGAGGACCGCGACGTCGATCCCCTCGATGTCCATCGCCTGCACGTGGGACTCGGCGTCGTAGCCGCGCGCGTGCGCGACCTCGTAGTGGGGAGAGCGCGCGAAGGCGCGGTAGTGCAGGCTCTTGCCGACGGCGGCTTCCCGCGGCCGCTTGGACATCTCGCCGAGCGCGAGCGCGCCGATCGTGATGATGGGCTGGTTCGGCGACTGCTCGGGTCGTCGCTCGAACTTCGGCGCGAAACTCTTGAACGGCTCCTCGAGATAGCGCTCCCAGAGACCGTCCGGCTCCATCGTGTGCAGATCGCTGTCCATGACCCTGAACCCATTCTTCATGGCTTCCTCTCCTTGCTGCCGTCACTACCCCTTCATGGCGCGACTTGCAAGCCTGTATTCACGCGCCGGTGCTAGACTCCTTTCTCCTGGCCGCGGCGCGATCGGCACACTGCGCACCGGCCCGGAGGAAGGAAGTCTTCCTGTGATCTGTCCCCGCTGCCGCGCGGAGAACGAGCCCCACGCGAGGTTCTGCGAGGAGTGCGGCGGAGCGCTGGCGCGCATCTGTGCGCAGTGCCAGAAACCGCTCTCGCCGAAGGCGAAGTTCTGCCCCGCGTGCGGGCAACCGTCGGAGAGCGCGGCCGTCGCCCCGGCGCCAACGCGCTACGGGACGCCCGACTCCTACACCCCGAAGCACCTCGCCGAGCGCATCCTGACCTCGAAGACCGCGCTGGAAGGCGAGCGCAAGCAAGTGACCGTGCTGTTCGCGGATCTGAAGGGCTCGATGGAGCTGCTCGCGGACCGGGATCCCGAAGAAGCGCGGCGCCTCCTCGACCCCGTGCTCGAGCTGATGATGGACGCCGTCCACCGCTACGAAGGCACGGTCAACCAGGTCATGGGCGATGGCATCATGGCGCTCTTCGGAGCGCCGCTAGCGCACGAGGACCACGCGGTGCGCGCGTGCTACGCCGCGCTGGTGATGCAGGGGTCGATGAAGAAGTACGCGGACGGCCTGCGGCGCGAGCAGGGCATCAGCCTCCGCATCAGGGTCGGACTGAATTCCGGCGAGGTGGTGGTGCGCGCGATCGGCAGCGACCTCCGCATGGACTACACCGCGGTCGGCCAGACGACGCATCTGGCCGCGCGCATGGAACAGCTCGCCGATCCGGGAACGACGCTGCTCACGCCGGCCACGCTGGCGCTCGCAGAAGGTTATATCGACGTCAAGTCCCTCGGCCCCACGCCGGTCAAGGGCCTGACGGACCCGATCGAGGTGTACGTGATCCTCGGCGCCTCGGCCGCGCGGTCGCGCTTCCAGGCGGCCGCCACGCGCGGACTCACCAAGTTCGTCGGACGCACGGCCGAAATGGAGCAGCTATCCCAGGCGCTGGAGCATGCCAAGGCCGGGCGCGGCCAGATCATCGCGGTGGTGGGCGAGCCCGGCGTCGGCAAATCGCGTCTGTATTACGAGTTCGCCCACTCGCATCGTGTCCACGACTGCCTCGTCGTCGAGAGCGCCTCGGTGTCCTACGGGAAGGCGACGGCGTACCTCCCCGTCATCGACCTGCTGAGGACCTATTTCCGGATCGAGAGTGGGGACGACGCGAGAATCATCCGCGAGAAGGTGACGGGCCGCCTGCTGTCGCTCGACCGGGCGCTCGAGCCATTCCTGCCGGCGCTCCTGTGGCTCCTCGAGGTCGCCGTCGACGATCCGGCGTGGGAGCGCCTCGATCCGCCGCAACGGCGCCAGCAGACGCTCGACGGGGTGAAGCGGCTGCTCCTGAAGGAGAGCCACCTCCAGCCCGTCGTGGTGGTGTTCGAGGATCTGCACTGGATCGACTCGGAAACGCAGGCGCTCGTGGATGCGCTGGTCGAGAGCGTCCCCACCGCGCGCATGCTCATCCTCGTCAACTATCGTCCGGAGTACCAGCACGCGTGGGGCTCGAAGACGTACTACCGCCAGCTCCGGATCGACGCGCTGCCAACGGCCAGCGCGCACGAGCTCCTGGACGCGCTCCTCGGCAGCGACGCAACGATCGAGCCGCTGAAGGCGCTGCTCGTCCAGCGCACGGAGGGCACGCCGTTCTTCCTGGAGGAGAGCGTGCGCACGCTGGTCGAGACAAAGGTGCTCGGGGGTGAGCGCGGGGCCTATCGCCTGGCCAGGGCGCTGGAGACCATCGAGGTGCCGGTCACCGTGAAGGCGATCCTGGCCGCCCGGATCGACCGCCTGACGCCCGAAGACAAAGCTGTGCTCCAGGCGGCCTCCGTCATCGGGACGGACGTCCCGCTCGAGCTGCTCCAGGCGATCGCGGAATTGCCGCACGACGCGCTCCGACGCCACCTCGTCGATCTGCAGTCCGCCGAATTCCTGTACGAGACAAACATCTTTCCGGCCGTGGAATACACCTTCAAGCACGCGCTGACGCACGAGGTGACCTATGGCAGCCTCCTCGCCGGGCGTCGCCGCGCGCTCCACGCGCGGATCGTGGAGGCGATCGAGCGCCTCCACGCCGGTCGACTGAGCGAACACGTCGAGCGGCTCGCCTCTCACGCAGTTCGGGGCGAGGTCTGGGACCGGGCCCTCACGTACGTTCACGAGGCCGGGAGCAAAGCGTTCGCGCGCTCGGCCGTGGCGGAGGCGGTCGCCTACTTCCGACAGGGCCTCGCCGTGTCGGCACGATTGCCCCAGACGCGAGAGCAGCAACGCCAGGAGCTGGGACTGCTCCTCGCGCTCGGGCCCGCACTCCAGGCGGCGCACGGCTTCGGCGCGCCGGAGGTCGAGCGAACGTACTCTCGCGCGCGTGAATTGTGCGGCGAGATCGGCGAGCCCATCAAGATGTTCCAGGCGCTGTGGGGACTCTGGCTCCACACGCTGGGTGGGCTGGCACAATACGGGGCGGGGCGCCGGTTGGCGGAGGAGCTCGTCGCGCTGGCCGAGCGGCAGGGCGATCCCGCGCTCCTGCTCGAGGCGCACCACGCGATGTCTCCGAGCGCGTTCTGGAACGGCGAGCTGGACGCGGCACGACGACACGGCGAGCGTGGCATGGAGCTCTACGACCCCGAGCAGCACCGCTCGCTGGCGTTCGCCTATGGCGGTCACGACCCCGGCGTCTGCTGCCGGATGCATTCCGGCATGGCCCTGTGGGTGCTCGGCTATCCGGCAGCCGGGCACGAGCGCTGCCGCGCGGGCCTCGCCCTCGCCCGAGATCTCGTCCACCCGGGCACCATCGCGAGCGCGCTCCCCTTCGCGGCGATCGTCCATCACCTCCGCGGAGAGCGGGCGGCGATGAACGATCTCACCGAATCGATCAAGGAGCTCTCGAGCCAACATGGATATCCGCAGTGGGCGGCCTTCGGAAAGGTCCTCGACAGTTGGGGCGAGACCGAGCGGCGGGGCGACGACGCGGCCATCGCCCGGCTTCGCTCGGCGATCGCCGACTATCGTGCATCCGCCGAGGTCTACGTTCCCTGCTTCCTCGCGCTCCTCGCAGACGCACAGTTGAAGCACCGCGAGTACGCCGACGGCCTGGGCACCGTCGAAGGCGCTCTGGCGGCGAATACCGCGAGCGGGGCGGGACTCTGGGACGCGGAGTTCCATCGGCTCCGAGGAGAGTTGCTACTCGCGCGTGATCCGGCGGCCACCGCAGAGGCGGAGCTCGCGTTTCGTCATGCCATCGACACCGCACGCCACCAGCAGGCCAAATCGTGGGAGCTGCGCGCGACGATGGCGCTGAGCCGACTCTGGCGCCGTCAGAACAAGCGCGACGCCGCCGCGCAGCTGCTCGGGGAAGTCCACGGCTGGTTCACCGAGGGCTTCGACACCGCGGACTTGCGCGAGGCGCAGGCGCTCCTCCAGGAACTCTTGGAGCGCTCCTGATGGCAGACACGGCGGACGTGGTGGTCATCGGCGGCGGCGTCATCGGCACGAGCATCGCGTTCGCCCTCGCCTCGGCCGGGGTGAAGCGTGTCACGCTCCTCGAAAAGGGCGCGCTCGCCAGCGGCGCCTCGGGGCGCTCGAGCGCGCTCATCCGGATGCACTACGTCAACGAGGAAGACGCGCGCCTCGCGTGGGCGAGCTTCCCCGTCTTCCGGGACTGGACCGAGCGCATGGGCGGGCCGCCGGTGTTCACGCACACGGGCTTCGTGGCCGTGGTCGGTCATCGAGACACGGCGGCGCTGCGCGCCAACGTCGAGATGCTGAAGAAGATCGGCGTCGACACGACGGCGCTGTCGGCGGCGGAGCTCAAGGCGCTGCAGCCGTTCGTGAACGTGGCGGACGTCGGCGCCGCCGCCCACGAGCCGGCGAGCGGGTACGCGAGCCCGGCCGACGTGGTGGAAGGCTTTCGCCGGCAGGCGCAGCAGCGCGGCGCGCAGATCCGCCAGTGGACGCCGGTCACACGCGTCGTGCGCCGCGAGAGCGCGGTGGTCGGCGTCGAGACCGCGGAGGGCCGCATCGACGCGGGCGCCGTGGTCGTGGCCGCCGGCGCGTGGGCGCCGCGGCTCTGCCGCGAGATCGGCCTCGAGCTTCCCGCGCGGCCCAAGGCGCTCGACACGATGCTGGTGACGCGCCCCCCCGACATGGGCAAGCCGCACATGGTCGTCATCGATCACGTGCTGGGGACGTACTTCCGGCCGGAGGGCGACGCGCAGACGATCGTGGGCGTGCCGTGCCAGGTCTGGGACATCGATCCCGACACGATGCCGACGGGACTGCCGCCGTCGGCGCCGCTGGAGGGCGCGCAGATGCTCACGCACCGCATGCCCGCCATGGAGCGCGCCGCGCTCTCGCGCGGCTATCGCGCCTTCGACTGCTACAGCGCCGACCGCCACGCGATCCTGGGTGCCGTGCGCGGGATCGACGGCCTGTATCTCGCGACGGCGTTCAGCGGCTCCGGCTTCAAGATCGCGCCGGCCGTCGGCACGTGCCTGGCCGAATTGATCACCGAGGGCCGCGCGCGGACCGTCGACATCTCCGCGTTCCGTCCGGAGCGATTCGCGGAAGGGCTGCCCATCGCGGGCCGGCATCCGTACGCCCCGCGCCGCGATCACGTGGAGCCCACGCGCTGACGGCATGGCGCTCTACGTCGTCCGCCGCCTGCTGCAAGCGATCCCGCTGCTGGTCGGGATCTCCTTCGCGGGCTTCGTGCTCCTGCGCCTCGCTCCCGGCGGCCCCATGGCCGTGTACGCGCAGAACCCGAACATGAGCGAGGCGGACATGCGGCGCATCGAGCGCATCCTCGGCCTCGACCGGCCCGTCCACGTGCAATACCTCAAGTGGGCGGCGGGCATGGCCGCCGGCGAGCTCGGGTACTCGTATCGCACCGGACGCCCGGTGGGCGAGGTCATCCGCGAGCGCGTGCCGGCCACGCTGCAGCTCATGGGCGTCGCGTATCTGATCGCCATCGCGCTCGGGCTCACCACGGGCATCGTCAGCGCCGTGCGGCGCCACTCGATCTTCGACTACCTGGCGACGACGACGGCGATGGTCGGGCTGTCGGTGCCGACGTTCTGGTTCGGCCTGATCGTCATCATCGTCTTCGCGGGCGGGCTGCGCTGGATTCCCTCCGGCGGCATGGCGACGCTGGGCGCGCCCTTCTCGCTGTGGGACCGCGTCATCCACATGGTCGGCCCCGCGGCCGTGCTGGGACTCTGGATGACGGCGACGTGGAGCCGCTACGCGCGCTCCAGCGTGCTGGAGGTCGTCGGGCAGGACTACGTCCGCACGGCGCACGCGAAGGGCCTGCCCGGGCGTGCGGTCCTGCTGCGCCACACGCTGCGCAACGCGCTGATCCCGCTCATCACGCTCGGCGGCCTCGAGTTCCGCAACCTCTTCGGCGGCGCGCTCGTCACCGAGACGGTCTTCTCGTGGCCCGGCATCGGCCGGCTCTACCTCGATTCCCTCAACTACCAGGACTACTCCGTGATCCTGGGCCTGCTGCTCGTGACGTCCGCGATGGTGGTCGCCGGCAGCCTGCTCGCCGACGTCCTGTACGCCGTCGCGGATCCGCGGATCCGTCTTGGCTAAGGTCTGGCGGAGGTTCACGCGCAATCGCCTGGCCACCGCCGGCGCGGTCGGCGTCCTCATCCTCGTCACGCTCGCCGTCCTCGCGCCGTGGGTGGCGCCGCGCGATCCGCTCTACATCGATATGGATCACAAGTTCGCGCGGCCCGGCCAGGCCGGCTTCGTGCTCGGCGCCGACGAGCTCGGGCGCGACGTGCTGAGCCGCCTGCTGCACGCGGGCCGCGTCTCGCTCGCGGTGGGACTGATCACCGCGCTCATCGCCGTCGTCGTGGGCTCGGTGCTCGGTGCGATCGCCGGCTACTACGGCGGCGCGCTGGACGCCGTGATCATGCGGCTGGTGGACGTGCTGCTGTCGATGCCGACCATCTTCCTGCTGCTGGCCCTCGCCGCGTTCCTGAAGCCGACCATGTGGACGATCACCCTGATCATCGGCCTCAACTCGTGGATGTCGGTGGCGCGGATGGTCCGCGGCCAGGTGCTGTCGCTCAAGGAGCAGGAGTTCGTGCTCGCCGCGCGCGCGGCCGGCGCCGGCGCGGGACGCCTCATCGTGCGCCAGCTCATGCCCAACGCGGTGGCGCCGGTGCTGGTGGCGGCCACGCTGACGGTGGCCACCGCCATCCTGCTCGAGTCGTCGCTGAGCTATCTCGGCTACGGCATCCAGCCGCCGACGGCGAGCTGGGGCAACATGCTCAACAATGCCCAGAGCTACGTGCTCTACGCGCCGTGGGTGGCCATTTACCCGGGCGCGATGATCAGCCTCACCGTGCTCAGCTTCAACTTCGCCGGCGACGGGCTGCGGGACGCGCTCGATCCGCGTCTGCGTCCGTGAGCGTCGGCGTCAGGAGGAACGACATGGATCTCTCGCGACGACAGCTTCTCACGGGCGCGGCGGCGCTCGGCACGGCGGCGGTGACAGGGGCGCGGCGCGCATCGGCGCAGGCCGTAACCCCGCCAGCGGCCGCGCCTCAAAAGGGCGGCCAGATCATCGTCGGCATCTCGCAGGAGCCGCAGAACTTCAATCCCGTCATGCCGACCATCGAGACGCAGCGCGGCGTCCACATGGCGATCTTCGACGATCTCTGGCGCATCGACGGCAGGGGCAACTTCGTCCCCAACCTCGCCGCCGCGATACCGACGCAGGCCAACGGTGGGATCTCGAAGGACGGCACCGTGTTCACGGTGAAGCTGCGGCCCGGCGTCAAGTGGCACGACGGCGTGCCGTTCACGGCACGCGACGTCATCTTCACCTGGAAGACGATCCTGAACCCGAGCGTCACGGCGTTCTCGACGGTGGGCTTCGACCAGATCGCCGACATGTGGGCCGCCGACGAGACGACGCTGAAGTGGAAGATGAAGCAGCCCTACGCGCCGATCGCCGACATCCTCGCCGACATGTTCATCGTGCCCGAGCACATCCTGGGCAAGAGCGCCGACATCAACAAGGACGAGTTCAACTCGCGGCGGCCCGTCGGCACCGGCCCCTTCAAGTTCGTCTCGCGGGCGGCCGGCGACCACATCATGCTGGAAGCCAACCGCGCCTACCACGGGCCCGGGCCCTACCTCGACCGGCTGATCTTCAAGTACATCCCCGACCTCACCGTGCTGTTCACCCAGCTCAAGACCGGCGAGATCGACATCACGGGGCTGCAGGGCATTCCCGTCGACCTCTATCCCGAGGCCAAGACGCTGACGAACATCGACCTCTGGGTCGATCCCTCGACGTCCTACGAGACGATCGCGCCGAACCACCTGCTGCCGATGTTCAAGGACAAGCGGATGCGTCAGGCGCTCTACCTGGCGATGGACAAGAAGCCGATGGTGGAGAAGATCTGGCTCGGCCTGGCCCCCGAGGCCGAGAGCTACGTGCCGCCGCAGTCCTGGGCCTACAACCCGAAGATCAGGGGCCGCCACAAGTACGATCCCGAGCGCGCGAAGCGGCTGCTGGAGGAGATCGGCTGGAAGGTCGGCGCCGACGGCATCCGCGTCAAGGATGGGACTCGGCTCTCGTTCGAGAACGCCTGCACGGCCGGCAACAAGCAGCGCGAGCAGATCCAGCAGCTGCTGCAGCAGCAGTGGCGACAGGTCGGCGTCGAGATGAAGATCAACAACAAGCCCGCCGCCGTGCTGTTCGGCGACTTCTACCGGATGTCGAAGTTCGAGACGATCGTCATCGGCATGGCCATGGGCTCGGATCCCGAGCACAGCTTCCGCCTGCACAGCAAGTACATCCCGGCCAAGGGCGGCATGGGCCGCAACTCGGTCGCCAACGAGAGCCCGGAGATCGACCGCCTGCTCGACGCCGGCGTGCGCGACATCGACCGCGAGAAGCGCAAGAAGGCCTACTTCCGCCTGCAGGAGGTCTACGCCGACGAGCTGCCGTACCTGCCGATCTTCCACTACGTGAACATCCGCGGCACGCGCAAGGGCATCCGGGGCTTTGCGCCGAACTCCAACATGCAGGAGTACAGCTGGAACCCGAACGAGTGGTGGATCCGAAAGGCGTGAGGCGCTAGGCGAGCGCGGCCGCCTCACGGCGGCACCGCGCGCGTGGCCGGTCACCGCGGACGAGCGTGAAGCGTACGAGGGCGGGCACGGCAAGCATCGAGTCCTGCGCGTGTCGCCGGCGCTCGCCGGGACGCTCGGCGTGGCGACGGACGATCTCGTGGAGATGCTCGGCCGCCATCCCGCG
>CAYQQT010000091.1:0-10127 GCA_964419375.1 uncultured bacterium | reverse complement strand
GGCAAAGCCGTGGCGCTCCTCGATATTCCGACAGGCTCCTAGCGCGGATTATTCATGAGCGGAGATTGGCTTCGGGGTGCAGGGACCCGTTTCCCAGTCGCCAGGATTGTACAAGGCGTGTCGATGGAGCCCAGCCACCCTCGGACCGACTCGGCCACCATCCACGTGGTCCTCGCACCCCGAAGCCAATCTCCGCTCATGAATAATCCTGATTAGGACTGCTTCTTTCGGTCGACGAAGGCGCGGATTCTTTCGCGGGCGGCGGTCCCCGTTCTGAGCGCAGCACCGTAGGATTCGGGCTCGCGGCCGAGCTTGCCTTCGCGGATGGCGGCGACGATCTCCTTGGTGGCGGCGAGACCTTCGCGGGGCGAGCGCGCGATCTCCGCCGCCCACGTCTGCGCCGACGCCTCCAGCGTGGGGGGCGCCACCACGCGGTTCACGAGCCCGATGCGCAGCGCGTCCACGGCGCGGATGGTGCGGCCGCTCAGGAGCAGGTCGCGGCCGTGGCCGCCCCCCACCACGTCCAGGAAGCGCGCGATACCGTAGCCGGGATTGAAGCCCAGGGTCACCTCGGGTAAACCGAACTTCGCGTGGTCGGAGGCGATGCGGAGGTCCTGGGCGACGGCGAGCATGCAGCCGCCGCCGAGCGCGTAGCCTCCCACGACGGCGATCGTCACCTGCGGCAGCTTGCCGAAACGGTCCATGATGACGGCGAAGCGCTGCGAGAGCGCCTGCGCCTCGTCGCCCGTGATCTCGCCCATCTCCGCGATGTCGTTGCCCGCGCAAAAGGCGCGGCCTTCGCCGCGCACGAGCAGGACGCTCACGTCGTCCATGGCCGCCACGCGGTCGAGCGCGCCTTCGAGCGCCGTGGCCACCGCCCGGTTCAGCGCGTTGAGCGCATCGGGACGATTGAGGGTGAGGCGCGCGACGCCGCCGGCGGCGTCGAGGAGGACAGGCTCGCTCACGAGTGGCGGCGGCGGAGGTGGAGCCAGCCCGCGATGCCGAGCGCGAGCCCGGCCCCGGCCGCCGTCGCCCCCGTCGCGCGCCAGAAGTTGGTGCGCAGGAACGGCACCTGGAAGAAAGGCGAGTGGCGGTCGGAGGGCTTCAGCGCGCCGTCGAGCAAGCCATCGACGATCTCCATCGCCTCCGTCATCAGCACTTCCGTAATCGCCTTCGCGAAGGCGGGATCGGCCATGGCGGGGTGGCCCACGTAGCCCCGGCCGCCGTTCTTGAGGGGATAGTTGGGCATCACGCGCTTCGGCCACGAGTAGCGCGCGGGCGCCAGCGTGCGGTAGGAGTCGTCCACGAGATCGGGCCGGATGAGCAGCATGAGCGATGTCTCCCACCAGCCGCCGTGCGCGTCCTCGGAGAACGCCTGCTTCTCGACGTCGGTGAGGGACCGGCCCAGCGCCGTCTCGATCTTCTCGAGATAGCGACCGCGCAGGAACTCCCACGCGAGATGGCCGGTGAAGGAGGCCATCGTCACGCGGTGGCGGCGCGACACGATGGCGGAGGCTTCATCGAGGGCGTTGAGATGGCCGGGGCCGCCGTGGCCGTTGGCGACGAGGATGTAGCGGAAGCCGGAGCGCGCGAACGACTCGCCGTAATCGATGAGCAGGTCGCGGACCACCCGCTGTCGCACGCTGACCGTGCCCACCGTCTCGAAGGTGAAGGAGCCGAGATGGAGCGTGGGCGCCATGACGGCGTGCCAGTGCGGCCGGGCGGCCACCATGCGCTCCGCGATGGTGTTGGCGAAGTGGCGCGCGGTGAAGGCGTCCACGCCCACGGGCAGGTGGGGGCCGTGCTCCTCGAGGGGGCTGATGGTGAGCACGATCACCGTGCGCGCGCGGTCGAGGGCGTCGAGGGCGGGCGACGACATCTCCTCCAGCAGGTGCACGCTCAAAAGCTGCTCCCTCTTGTGGCGGCCACGTACTCGGTCTTCGCCCGCTCCAGCTCCGCGAGGATCTCCTGCCGCTCGGCGATGAGGCGGCGCGCCGCCGCCTCGTGCGTGACCTTCAGCGTCGTGAAGCGCAGGCGACTGCGGAAGCGTCCGGCGCCGACGAGATAACGATACGCGATGATGCCGCTGATGGGCAGCGACAATGCGAACAGCACCGCGGTCTGCCGCCCCAGCATGCGCGAGACGATCCACGTCTCCAGGCCCCAGAAGAGCGGGTAGGCCACGATGGACGCGAGCAGGCGCGTGGTGGCGTAGTCGGTTTCCTTGCGCGCCCTCCGGCGCGCGAGCCAGCGCGGGATGAGATAGGGCAGGGCGTTGACGACGGCGCCGTAGGCGAAGAAGGGCAGGCCGAAGAGCGCGTCGCCCGAAGACACGAGGGCTCGCGCGGGGGCGGTGCGCTGCTGGTGCGCCTTCACCGTCTCGTCCCGCACGTGGTGCTGGGCGAGGAGCGAGCGGTAGGCCTGGATGCGCTGCCACAGGCGCTCCACGCGCACCGGCTCGCGCGCCTTGAAGTGGTTGACCGCGTCCACGATGGAGCGCGACAGGCGCACCATGTCGACCTGCCGCGGCGCCAGCCCGCGCGTCTCCATCACCTCGCGCGCGAGGTCCGGCCGGTACAGCTCCTCGATGGCCCGCACCAGCTTCGTGTCGTCGATGCGGTCGACGTTGACGACCTCCGATTCCATGGCGCGCTGCAGGTCGTCCGTGAGCGCGTCCACTGCCTTCACGGGGTGGTCGCGGTACGCCGCCACGTACGCGTGCACGGGCAAGGGGGGGCCGAACGACACCAGCACCCGCGCGCGAAAGGACCTGCGCGCCTCGAAGGTGAGGCCGACGGCAATGACGCTGAGGTCACGCGGGTGCTCGCTCTCCCAGCCGAGCGCGATGCGGGCGGCGCCCGTCTTGATCCGCTGCACGCGCGACTCCGCGTGCGTGGTGCCCTCGGGATAGATGGCGATGAGCCGTCCCTTGGCGAAGGCGGCCGCGCAGGCGGCGAAGGTGCTCGCGTTGGGATCGGCGGACCCGGTGCTCGTGCGGTCCTGCTTGCGGTAGACGGGGATGGCGCCGCAGGCGCGCAGGAAGCGCGCGACGAGCGGGTTGCGGAAGAGCGAGGCGGTCGCCAGGTAGTGGACCTTGCGATCGAGGGCGGCGCCCACGACGAGCGAATCGATGAGGTTGTTGGGATGGTTGATGCACAGGAGCACGGGACCGGCCTCCGGCACGCGCTCCGGGTGACGCACGTCCACCGCCTTGAAGAAGAACCACAGCCAGAAGCGGACGACCGATCGCACGCCCGCGTAGAAGCGGTCGATCGGTTCCCGGGCCCTCATGTATGATGGCGCCCGTGCTGGAGAAGCTCGCCGATCTCGTCAACGGCAACGCGGATCTCGTGCGCCGCGGGCGCTACCTGTCCACCACGTTCCTCGTACAGACGGGCGCCACCGCGTGGCTCGTCACCGTGCACGAAGGGCGCGTGGAGAAGGTCGAGCGCGGGCCCTTCCTGATGCGGGCGTGGACCTTCGCCGTGCGCGCGTCGGAGACGGCGTGGACGAAGTTCTGGGAGCCGGTGCCGGCGGCCGGCTTCCACGACGTCTTCGCCATGGCCAAGGGCGGCCACGCCACCGTGGAGGGCGACCTGCGGCCGCTCATGGCGAACCTGCGATACGTCAAAGACGTGCTCGCGGCGCCGCGACGGCAGGGCTGAGTGGCGGACATCGAGCCCATCGTCGGCCGCTATCTCCGCATGACGCTCGGAGGCCGCCCGCATCGTGTCTACTTCGAGGAGGCGGGCGAGGGCATCCCGCTCGTGTGCCTGCACACCGCGGGCGCGGACGGCCGCCAGTTCCGCCACCTGCTCAACGACGCGGCGATCACGGCGCACTACCGTGTCCTCGCCTTCGACATGCCGTGGCACGGCAAGTCGCTGCCGCCCCCGGGCTGGCAGGACGAGGAGTACACGCTCACCACACGCGGCTACGTCGATCTCGTGCGTGAGTTCTGCCGCGCCCTCGGCGTGGAGCGCCCCGTCGTGCTCGGTTGCTCCATCGGCGGCAAGATCGTGCTCGAGCTGGCGCGGCTGCACGCGCCCGAGTTCCGTGCGCTCATCGGCCTCGAGTCCGCCGACTACCAGGCGCCCTGGTACGACGACACAGGCTGGCTGCATCGACCTGACGTGCACGGCGGCGAGATCTGCGGCGCCCTCATGTCGGGGCTCATCGCGCCCCAGAGCCCGGCGGAGAGCCGTTGGGACACGCTCTGGATGTACATGCAGGGAGGCCCCGGCGTCTTCAAGGGCGATCTCTTCTTCTACCGGGCCGACGGCGACTTCCGCGACCGCGTGGCATCGATCGACACGCGCCGGTGCCCGCTCTACCTGCTCACCGGCGAGTACGACTTCTCCTGCACGCCGGAGGACACGGAGCGCACCGCCGCGCAGATCAAGGGCGCGCGCGTCACCATCATGAGAGAGATCGGCCACTTCCCGATGAGCGAGAACCCCGCCCAGTTCCGCAAGTACATCCTGCCCGTGCTCGACGAGATCCGCGCCGTGCGCTAGACCAGGAGCCTGTCGCAATATCGAGGAGCGCCACGGCTTCGCCGGGGCGCTACCGAGCGTCGGGGGGCTTGGGGGCCCGTCGAGGCTCCCCATCTAAATCGATCGTTTGAGCAGATCGTCGAAGTCCGCGGCCTCGAGCTGTTCCGCCCACGCGGCGCCTTCGGAATGGGCGCCGTACGACTCGCGCATGTACTCCACCGCCTCGCGCTTCGTCTCGAAGCGGCGCCACACGTGCCCGGCGGCGCCGCCCGGGCGCCGCAGGTGGAACACGGGATCGGTGGGTGACTTCGGCTCGTACGACGTGCGGTGGCCGTAGCGGTCGAGCGTGATCCACGCCACCGCGATGGCGTGCACGGAGAGCACGCGGGCGCGCAGGGATTGCTCGCGCGGCATCGACTCGAGGTCGGAGAGCTGCGGGCCGTAGAAGACCCGCACGCTGTCTTCGGGCAGCGAGAGCGTCGCCGCCAGCGGCTCACCCAGTGCGTCCAGCAGCGCCTTGGAGTCCTCGCCCACCCAGTACATCCCGCCGCCGGCGATATCGGCCCACGCCTCGACCACCGATCCCTTAGGCACCTTGCCGCGGCGGCGCACCATCTCGTCGGCGTCGCCCATGAAGTAGAGCCGGCTCATGCGCTCAAGGCACCCGTATGAACCCTTCCATGAGCCGGCGCGCGGAGCGATACACGGTGACGCGCTCGGCGTGTGGGCGGCCGTCCCTGGTCGACACGGCGGCGGCGATCGGCAGCACGCCCGAAGGATGGCCGAGGCGCAGGTCGCCCGTGCGCGGCTCGCGCGCGACCTTGTGGACCACGGTGCCGTCGATGCGCGAGGCCACGGCCAGGCACATGGCGGCGGTGAGCGCGAAGGCGCGGTGGCAGTTGCCCATGGAGATCACGCGGGCGAGCACGTCGATGGCGGTCTCCGGGTAGGCGACGCCGTCGAGCCCGGTGAAGGCGGCGGCGGCCGCCACGACGGCCACCTTCGGCACCGCCGCGCTGCCGGGGATGCCCATGCGCGCCGCCGCCTCCGTGCGGATCTTCTCCAGCCGCGCCGAGAGAGCCCGATCCGCGTCCACCGCCTGCGGCATCTCGGCGCCGGTGAGCCCCACGTCCTTGGCGCGCACGAAGACCACGGGGTTGGTCGCGTCCACGAGGGAGGCGTCGAGGCCGTCGATGACGTCGCGCGCGTTGCCGGTGGGCAGCAGGCGGCCGGTGCCGGCGCCGCCGGGATCCAGGAAGTCGAGCGCGATGCGCGCGCCGCGGCCGGGGACGCCCGCCAGCTCGAAGTCGCCCGTCACCACCGCCTCGCCGCCGGCCGTGGGCACGTGGGCGACGATGATCTTCTTCGTGTTGGTGTTGTGCACGCGTACCACCGTCTCGCCGTCGCGCGCGCTCACCAGGCCTTCGTCGATCGCGAAGGGTCCCACCGCCGACGAGCAGTTGCCGCAGTTGCCCTTGTAATCGACGACGGGCTTGCCGACCTCGACCTGGGCGAACGTGTAATCGACGTCGGCGTCGGCATGCGTGGGCGCGCCGATGATGCACGCCTTGGAGAGCGACGAGATCCCCCCGCCGAGCCCGTCCAGTTGGCGGCCGTAGGGATCGGGGCTGCCGAGGGCGGCGAGGAGGATGCGATCGCGGGCGGCGCCCGCTTCCGGGAGGTCCCCCTGGTGGAACACGAGGCAGCGGCTCGTGCCGCCGCGCATGTAGACGGCGCGGATCTTCCGCTGGCTCACGCGCGCGCGCTCCGCGTGTGCGCGAGCAGTCCGCCTGCCACGAGGATGTCGCGCTCGCGCGGCGTGAGCACGCACGACGCGGTGAAGGCGGCGCCCGTGCGCGCGTTCGTCACGCTCACGCGCGTGCCCGCGATCAACGCCGGACGCAACCCCTCGATGCGCAGGTGATCGTCGCGCTCGATGGCCTCGTAGGCGGCGGGCGTGTCGAAGGCGAGGGGCACGATGCCCCAGTTGATGAGGTTGGCGCGATGGATGCGCGCGAAGGACTTCGCGAGCACCGCCCGCACGCCGAGGAACATGGGCGCCATCGCCGCCACCTCGCGCGAGGAGCCCTGGCCGTACAGCTCGCCCGCGACGATGATCGAACGGCCCGCCGCCTTCGCGCGCGCCACGAACTCGGCGTCCACGTACTTGAAGGAGTGCTCGGCGATGGCGGGCACGTTGGACCGGAAGACGAGCACGGCCGTCCCCGAGGGCGAGATGTCATCGGTGGAGACCTTGTCGCCGAGCTTCAGCAGCACGGGCGCCTCCAGCGTCTCCGCCACCGGCTCGCCGAGCGGCACGGGCTTGATGTTCGGCCCGCGCACGACGTCGCCGCCGCCGTCGGGCAGCACGAGGCCGACCGTGGAGGCGGCAAAGCGGTCCGGCATCGGCCGCTCCCGCGGCGCGCCCAGCGGGCGCGGATCGGTGATGACGCCCGTGAGCGCCGAGGCCGCCGCCACCGCCGAGGAGCACAGGTACACCTCGTCGCCCTTGACCCCGCTGCGGCCCGAGAAGTTGCGGTTGAAGGCGCGCAGGCTCCTGGCGCCGGCGGCGGGCACGTGGCCGATGCCCGCGCACGAGCCGCACGACGGCTCCGACACGATGGCCCCCGCCGCGATGAGATCGGTGAGCAGCCCCTCGCGCGCCATCGTCTCCAGAATGCGGTGACTGCCCGGGAAGAGGACGAACGTCAGCGACGGGTGGACGCGCTGGCCCTTCACCACGCTCGTCACCGTCCACATGTCCTCCCACGAGCCATTGGTGCACGATCCCACCAGCACCTGCTCGATGGCCGTGCCCGCCACCTGCTCCACGGGCACGACCTTGTCCGGCGAGCCCGGCAGCGCCACGAGGGGCGTGACGGCGCTCAGGTCCAGCTCGAGGTGCTCGTCGTACTCGGCGTCGGCGTCGGGCGCCTGCGCGCTCCAGTCGCTCTCCCGGCCGAGGCGCCGGAAATACCCGCGCGTCACCTCGTCGCTCGCAAACACGCTCGTGGTCAGCGTGAGCTCGGCGCCCATGTTGGCGATGGTCATGCGCTGCGGCAGCGACAGCGTGGCCACGCCCGGTCCCGCGTACTCGAAGATCTTGCCGCTGCCCCCGCGCACGCTGAGGCGGCGCAGCAGCTCGAGGATGACGTCCTTGGCGGTGACCCACGGCGACAGGCGCCCGGTGAGCCACACGCGCGTCACGGTGGGCATCGTGAGGTGATAGGCGCCGCCGCCCATCGCCACCGCGACGTCGAGCCCGCCCGCGCCGATGGCGAGCATGCCGGCGGCGCCGCACAGCGGCGAGTGGCTGTCGGTGCCGAGCAGCACCTGCCCCGGCGCCGAGAACGATTCGAGGTGGACCTGGTGGCAGATGCCGTTGCCGGGCTTCGAGAACACGGCGCCGTACTTGCGCGAGGCCGTCTGCAGATATCGGTGGTCGTCGGAGTTGCGCGAGTCCACCTGGTAGACGTTGTGATCGATGTACGTCACCGCGCGCGCGGGCACGACGCGGTGCAGGCCCATCGCCTCGAATTGGAGAAACGCCATGGCGCCGTTGGTGTCCGTGAGCAGCACCTGGTCGATGGTGAGCCCGATCTCGTCGCCGGCCACCGCCTTGCCGGAGGCCAGGTGGCCTTCGATCAGCTTGCGGGTGAGGCTCCGGCCGCCCACGTCTACCGCTTTCCGGCGGGCGCGAAGGCGCGGCGCTTCGGTCCCACGTAGTCGGCGCGGGGGCGGATGAGGCGGTTGTCGTCGTGCTGCTCGATGATGTTCGCGGTCCATCCCGCGATGCGGCCCGCCGCAATGACGGGCGTGAAGAGATCGACGGGGATCCCGAGCGAATAGAACAACGGCGCCGAGTAGAAGTCGACGTTGGGGATCAGCTTCTTGGCGGCGTTGATGCGGCCGTGCAGCTTCACCGCCATCTCGTACCATTTGAACTGTCCCGACTGCCGGCACGCCTCTTCCGCCATGCCGCGCAGGATGGTGGCGCGCGGATCACCCGCGGTGTACACGCGATGGCCGAAGCCCATGAGCCGGCGCTTCTCGGCGACCGCCTTGTCGGAGAACGCGTCCACGTTGGCGACCTCGCCGATCTCCATGAGCGTGCGCATGACCGCCTCCCCGGCGCCGCCGTGCAGCGTGCCCTTGAGCGCGCCCACGCCGCCCGCCACCGCGGAGTGCATGTCGGACTGCGTGGAGACGATCGTGCGCGCGGTGAAGGTGGAGGCGTTCAGCTCGTGCTCGGCGTACAGCGTGAGGCTGGCGTCGAACGCCTTCACCGCGGCGCCGGCGGGCCGCTCGCCCGTGAGCATGTAGAGGAAGTTCGCCGCGTGCGAGAGCCCCATCGCGGGCGTTACCGGATCCTTGCCGGTGCGCACACGGTGGTGCGCGCAGATCGCGGTCGCCACCTGGCTCGTGAGCCGGACGGCTTTGCGCAGGTTGGCCGCGTGCGAGCTGTCGGTGGTGTCGGGATCGAACATGCCGAGCATGGCCACGGAGGCCTGGAGCACCCGCATGGGGTCCGTGTCCTTCGGCATGAGACGGAAGGCCTGCACCAGCTCCTTCGGGATCTCGCGCGCGGCGGTGAGCGCCACCGTGAGGGAGTCGAGCTGCGCCGGCTTCGGCAGGTCGCCGTGCCAGAGCAGGTAGCAGACTTCCTCGAAGCTCGCCAGCCGCGCCAGCTCGTCGATGTCATAGCCGCGGTAAGCTAGCCGGCCGTTGGTACCATCCAAATCGCACAGCTGCGTCTCGGCGGCGACGACGCCTTCCAGCCCCCGGATCAGTCCGCGCTCTTCGCTCATGAGCTCCGCCCTTTCGCGACCGTCGTTGAGGTATGACATATCATCGCGCGCCGTTGGTATCATCGCAAATCGCGCCATGCTCCGACGGACGACGATTCTCATCTGCCTGGCGATGTTCGTGGCCCTGCCCGGCGTGGCGCCGGCGCAGGCCGACAGGGACCGCGCGCTCATCGCGGCCGCCGGCGGCGGCGATGCGGACTCGGTGCGGCGTCTGCTGCAGGAGGGCGCGAGCGTCCACGCCGCGGACGAGCGCGGCGTCACCGCGCTCATCGCCGCCGCCTACCGCAATCATGTCGAGGTGGCGCGACTGCTGGTGCGCGCGGGCGCCGACGTCGACCGGCAGGACCGCACGCAGCAGAGCGCCTTCCTGATCGCGACCTCCGACGGCTCCGTGGATCTGCTGCGGCTCACGATCGAGGCGGGCGCCGACGTGCACCGCACCGACAGCTACCACGGGACGGGTCTCATCCGCGCCGCTGACCGCGGCCGCGTGGGCGTGATCCGCGAGCTGCTGAAGACGCCCATCCCGATCGACCACGTCAATCGCCTGGGCTGGACCGCGCTGCTGGAAGCCATCATCCTCGGCGACGGCGGGCCGCGCCACACGGAGGTCGTGAGGCTGCTGGTGGACGCGGGAGCGGGCGTGAACATCGCGGACAGCGGCGGCGTGACACCGCTCGCTCACGCGCGGGCGCGCAGCTTCACCGCGATCGTCAAAATCCTCGAGGCGAAGGGCGCCCGGTAATCAGGGAATATCGAGGAGCGCCACGGCTTTGCCGGGGTGCTGCCGAGCGCTCGGGGGGCTTGGGGGGCCCTTCGAGGC
>CAYQQT010000090.1:0-10149 GCA_964419375.1 uncultured bacterium | reverse complement strand
AGGTCCTCCGGGCGGGGCACGATGCGCAGGGCCTGCGCCTCCACGCACGGACGGCGTGCCCGGCCTGGGTGGGCGAGCGCCTCGATGTGGGCTGGGCGATCGGCGTCCTGCATCCGCTGGCCGTCGGGCCAGCGCCGATGTCGCAGTTCCGAAATGCGTAAGAGCGTAGCGATGGTCGCTGCCCTGCTTCTCATAGTTCTGATCGCAGGAATCTATTCGTCCGGCGAAATAGGACGGCGTCACCAACGGATGGTGGCGCAATGCAAGTCGCTGCGGATTGGGACGCCTCAGCGCGAAATACTCGCGGTTCTCGGCACACCGACGCGAACGGCGAAGACTACTCAAGGGTCGTTGGTACTGGAGAGGATGTTCTTTGCGCCATCGACCGCGCTGCCGGACATTTCCGCGGAACCGATATCCGTTGATGTGGATACGGTCAAAAGGCAAGCAGTACGGATCATCTGCGACGAGGAGTTTCGCCGGCAAAGTCCGGAGCTAGAGGCGCTCTAAAAGAGGGGCATCCACTAACGGAGGCGAACCGGGCGCGTCGTTTCCTTCTGGTACAAGTGAGGAACCGTACGTGGAAGACACACGAAAAGAACTCGTGCGCGCATACGAGGCTCTCAGACAGAAGCCATTTCCCGATGGCAGTGACGACGATGATGCAGGTGAGCTTCATGCCGACCTGGCGTTGCTGAATACCGAGCTCAACGGCCTGATCGTAAGATCGCTCGGCGGTGGCGCCAGACGTGAAAACCTCTTTGGACCAGAAGAGGAATGGAGATATCGCGATCTCGGAGCCCGGCTCCAGGCGCTTACTCGTGAACCAAACGAAAAAGCGGCAAACGACGCCAGGCGATATCTCGACTATCTAGGCACTTTGTGGCACGTCGTCGAACTGGCGAAACGCTGTTGACTTGGCAGCGCTCATGAATCAGCCGTCACGTGGCCTCCCGCGCCTCAGCCTCGATGCGGTCGATGTCGACGAAGGGGACGAGCAGCCACGTGAGGGCGGTCATGGCGGCCGCGATGAGGACGAGGTTGCGGAAGCCGACGAGGTCGTAGAGGTGGCCGCCCGTCCATTGCGAGGCCTGTTGGCCGAGATTGAAGACCGACATGAGGAGCGCGAAAAACGTTCCTTCGACGTGGCGCGGGCACGCTTTGGCGGCGAGGTCGAGGAAGGCGAGGGTGGTGAGCATATAGAGGAAGCCGTAGGTGACGTCGATGAGGACGGCGGACATGGGGCCGCGGTAGACGAGATAGACGAGGGTGCCGAGCGTGCCGAGGCCGATGGAGAGGTTGATGACGCGGCGCAGGCTCATCGTGCGTGACAGCGGCGCGTACACCGCGGCGCCCGCGATGGAGCCCAGCGAGCCCAGCGCGGTGAGCGTGCCGATGAACTGCTGGCTGAACTTCAGATCGTCCACCTGGTAGAAGAGGAAGGCGGGCCCGAAGGAAGGGCTGAACGTCCAGAAGAAGACGAAGCCCGCCACCAGCCACATCTCGCGGGAGCCGACGGCGGCGCGCACGGCGCGCGCGCGCTCGCGCAGGGCGTTCCAGTCGGCGCGCGCGGGCGGCTCGTCGATGAAGAGCAGCGCCATCACCAGCGACACCAGCGGAAAGCACGCGGCCACCAGGAAGGTGGCCTTGAGACTGCGATGCTCGGCGAGGTAGCCGCCGCCGAGGCCCACGAAGACGGCGGCCCCGTAGATGGCCGCCCACTGTACGGACTGGAAGGCGCCCGTGAGCCCGCGCGGCCGGCCGTTCTCCACCATCAGCGCATCCGTCATGACGTCCGTGAAGGCGAGGCCGAGTCCCATCGTGGTGAAGAGGGCGACGAGCGTCCAGTACGAGGCGCTGCCCCCGAAGGCGACGCCGAAGCCCGCGAGCGCGGCGAGGCCGGAGCTGACGACGAAGTACCCGGTGCGGCGGCGCCCGAAGAGGGGGACGAAGTCCGAGAGCAGGCCGTACATCGGCTTGAGCAGCCAGGGTGTGGCGCTGATGGCGAAGAAGTTGGCGACCTGGCCCGCCGACAGCCCCGCGTCCTTGAAGATCATGGTGATCGTCTGGTTGGGCAGGTACCACATGCCCTGCGCGAAGTAGACGACACCGAAGAGGAGGGCGAGGCGCCGCGCGTCCGGCGTGGTGAAGGGGTTGAGTCGCGCGGCGATGGCGGACACGCGACATCATAGTCTAGAATCGCGGCATGCACTCCGTGTGTCCGCACGATTGCCCGTCCTGCTGCAGCCTCGAGGTGCGCGTCACCGACGGCCGCATCACCGAGGTGACGGGCGACCCCGCGCACCCGTTCACCCAGGGCGTGATCTGCGGCAAGGTGCGCGAGTACGCGGAGCGCGTGCATTCGCCGCTGCGGGTGACCACGCCGCTGCGGCGCGTGGGCGCCAAAGGCGCGGGCGAGTTCACGCCCATGTCGTGGGAGGAGGCGATCGCGGAGATTGCCCAACGCTGGCGCGCCGTCATCGGCGCCTACGGCGGCGAGGCCCTGCTGCCCTTCTCGTACGCCGGCTCGATGGGGCAGGTGCAGTTCTACGCGGGCCACCCGCTCTTCCACGCGCTGGGCGCCAGCCGACTCGACCGTTCCATCTGCGTGTCGACGGCGTACGCGGGCTGGCGCGCGACGGTGGGCGTGGTGTCGGGCAACGACTCCGAGCAGATGGTGGGCGCGGACGTCATCGTGCTGTGGGGGATCAACGCCGCCTATTCGACCATCAACGTGATGACGCTCGTGAAGCAGGCGCGCGCGCGCGGCGCCCACGTGGTCGTCATCGATCCGTACCGCACACCCACCGCGCAGCAGGCCGACGAGCACCTCATGGTGCGCCCCGGCACGGACGCGGCCCTCGCCCTCGCCGTCATGCACGTGCTGGTGACGGAGGGGCTCGTCGATCGCGATTACATCGCGCGCGCGACGCTGGGCTACGACCGCCTCGCCGACCACGTGAAGGCGTACGCGCCGGAGACGGTGGCGCCCATCGTCGGGTTACCGGCGGAGACGATCATCCGTTTCGCCCGCCGCTACGGCGCCACCGCGCGCTCGTTCATCCGCGTCGGCATCGGGCTGTCCCGCCACGACAACGGGGGCATGACGTGCCGCACCCTCGCCTGCCTGCCCGCCCTCACCGGCGCCTACGCGCACCCGCACGGCGGCGCGCTCCTGTCCTCGGGCGGCGCCTTCGGCTTCGACTTCTCGGCGGCGGAGCGGCCCGACCTCATGCCCGCGCGCACGCCTCGCGTCGTGAACATGATTCATCTCGGCCGTGCGCTCACCGATCCCGCGCTGGCGCCGCCGGTGAAGGCACTCTACGTCTACAGCTCCAATCCCGCCGCCGTGTGCCCCAACCAGGACCGGGTCATCCAGGGCCTCGCGCGCGAGGATCTCTTCACCGTCGTGCACGAGCAGGTGCTCACCGACACCGCGCATTACGCCGACATCGTGCTGCCCGCCACCACGTCGATGGAGCACCGCGACCTGTACCGCTCCTACGGCCAGTTCTACGTGCAGCTCGCGCAGCCGGTGCTGCCCCCGCAGGGAGAGGCGAAGTCGAACTGGGAGGTCTTCGCGCTCCTCGCGCGCGCGATGGGGGAGCCGCGGGCGGCTGTGCACTACGCCGCGGGTGACGAGGCGCTCATCCGGAACATGCTCGCGGGCGGCGACGAATCCGTGCGCGCGATCACGTACGAGCAGCTGGCGGCGGAGGGCTCGGCACGTCTGAACCTGCCGCGTCCGTACTTGCCCTTCGCGCAGGGGGCGCCCACGCCGTCCGGCAAGGTGGAATTCTATTCGGAGACGATGGCGCGCATGGGAATGCCGGCGCTGCCGACGTACGTGCCGCTGGCGGAGGGTCCGGACAACGCCGACATGCTGGCGCGCTATCCGCTGCAGTGCATCGTGCCGCCCAACCGCTTCTTCCTGAACTCCTCCTTCAGCCAGTCCGCCCTGCTGCGCCGGCGCCAGAAAACGCCCACCGTCATGCTCGCGCTCACCGATGCCGCGGCGCGCGGCATCGCGGAGGGCGAGGAGGTGACGGTGGAGAGCGCGCGCGGCACGGCGCGCTTCACGGCCACCCTCACCGAGGCCACGCGTCCCGGCGTCGTCGTCATCGAGGGGCTCTGGTGGCACCGCTTCCATCCCGGCCACCGCAACGTCAACACGCTCACGAGCGACCGCACCACCGACATGGGCGGCGGCCCCGCCTTCCACTCGAACCTCGTGGAGGTCCGCCGCTAGCTGGGAGCCTCGGAATATCGAGGAGCGCCACGGCTTTGCCGGGGCGCTGCCGAGCGTGGGGGATTGGGGGCCGTCGAGGCACCCATCTAGATCAAGCGCCCCCATGTAAGCCCTATCGGGCGGGGACGGGGGCGCGGTCGGGAAGGACGGGGACGGGCGTCGGTGTGGCGCCGTGCTCACCCGTCATGCGGAGGAGGACGGGGAGGACGATGAGGGAGGCCACGAGGCTGGCGGCGGTGCCGAGGGTGAGCAGCAGTCCGAGGCTGTAGATGCCCCGGTGCGCGGCGATCATGAGGGTGCCGAAGCCGACGATGGTGGTGAGGCCGCTCACGAGCACCGCCATGATCGTGGAGCGGGCGATGAGCGGTCCGGCGGAATCGCGTCCCTCCCGGAAGCGCATGACCAGGTTGAGGCCGTACTCGGCGGCGGCGCCGAGGATGAGGGGCAGGCCGAAGACGTTGCCCAGGTTGAACTTGAGGCCGAACACGTACATCAGACCTGCCGTCCACACCATGCCGAGCCCCAGTGGCAGCAGCGCGAGCACCGTGTCGCGCACGTGGCGCAGCATCAGGAACGTGATCGTGCTCACCAGCAGCACCGCGTACACCGTGCCCTGCTTGTAGGCGAGCTCCATGAGGCGGATCGCCTCGTACGTGATGATGGGCGTGCCGGTGACTTCGGGATCCACCGAGCGGAGCTGGCTCACGAACTTCTCGGCGCCGTCGCGGTCCCAGATGTTCACGGCGGGGTGGATCTGCAGCATGAAGCGTCCGCGGTCGCTGATGAACTTGCGCTTGATCTCCACCGGCACGTCGTCCATCCCCACCCGTCGCGGCGACAAGTTGGCTTGCAGGCGCTGGAAGCTCGTGAGGAAGTCGCTGTAGACCTGGCGCTGCAGGAGCGCGAGCGCGGGGGTGCTGATGTCGCGGCTCGTCTGCCGCAGCTTGATGACGAGCTGGGTGATGTCGTCGCGCAGGGCGCGCAGGTCGCGCTGGGTGTCGCCGGCGGGCGCCTCGCCGGCGGCAATGTCGAAGCGCCGCCGCAGCGTCTCCAGCGCCGCGATGAGCCGGTCCACGTCCACGCGGATGGGGCGCGAGACCTGCACGGGGGCGACTATAGGAGCGAAGGCGGCGATGATCTTCTGCTTCTCCTCCTGGTCCTCGGGGATGAGGAGCAGGGCGGAGTCGACCTCCGACACGCTCGAGAGCGCGCGGAACGCCGTCTGCTTGCGCCGAAGCTCCTCCAGCGAGCCCGCGCTCGCGAGGGCGGCGAATCCCGAGCGCCCGGAGGTGGCCAGGATCTTCTTCTCCCACTCCACCGACTCCGTGCCTTCCGCCTGGAGATTGAGCAGGTTGTAGTCGAACTCCACCGACCCGAGGCTCCACAGTGAGGCTGCGGTGGCCACGGCGGCGGCGGCGAGGACCGTCTTCGGATAAGTGGTGAGGCGGTCGACGAACGGCACGTGGATGCGCTCGAGGCGGATGGCGCGCGGCACCGTGCCCGCCGGGCGCGTGGCGTGGCGCCGGTCGATGAAGACGAGAATGGCGGGGAACACGGTGATCATCGACAGCCACGCGAGCAGGATGGCGGTGCCCGAAATGAAGCCCAGCTCTTGAAGGCCGCGGAAGTCGGTGAGCATGAGCACGTAGAAGGTGGCGGCGGCGGTGACGGCGCTGAGGAGGATGCCGGGACCGCTGCGGGCGGCCGTGATCTGGAGCGCTTCGCCGAGATTGCGGCCGAGGAAGAGCTCCTCCTCGTACCGGAACAGGAAGTACACGCCGTAGTCGATGCCGATGCCGATCACGATGGAGATGAAGACCACCGAGAAGAGCGACAGATGGCCGATGACGAGGGTGGCGACGCCGATGGACCAGCACAGGCTCAGGGCGAGGACCAGGAGGAGCAGCAGAGGCTTGCCCACGCGGAGGAAGGCGAGGACGAGCAGCCCGAGGGTGAGCGCGAAGGCCACGAGCGTGCCCGCCTTGCTGTCGCGGAAGGCGGCCGTCATCTCGTCGTTGGAGAGCGCCGGCTTGCCCGTCACGCCCACGTTCACGTTGGGGAACTCCGTCTTCAGGGAGGCGATTACCGCCCGCGCGCCTTCGATGGCCGCCTGGTCGCCCGTGAAGCTGCCCCGCTGCGTCTGCGGCTCGGCCAGGATGAAGAGGAACCGCTGGTCGTCGGAGAGGAAATAGCCGGCGCTCGCGGCGTCGCCGCCGCCCACCGAGAAGAGGCCGCCCCACGGCGAGCGGTAGGGCGCGACCCGGTCGATGCGGGCGGAGAGCTGCCGGACGAGGTCCGACACGAAGCGGAGATCGAGCGCGCCCTTGGCGCTGGTGTCGAGCCCGAGATCGAGAAATCCCCCCACGAAGGCGTGGGCGATCTGGGTCGCGATGCCGTCCACGAATTGATCGAGCGTGGGCCGGGCGGCGAACGACTCCAGGAACTCCTGGTAGTCGAAGACCCGGTTGCGGATCTCCGCGAGGCGCTCCTTGGACAGGTACAGCAGCGCGCGGTCCTCGAACTGCTTGGGATCGATACGGAAGGTGAGCCGCTTCAGCGGCACCTGCTGCGCCTTCAGCTCGTGCGCGAGACGGTTGGCGTAGACGGTCGCTTCCGGCAGCGAGGGCGCCTCCACCACGATGGCGAGATCATCCAGCTCGCCGAACTCGCGCTCGTATTCCACGTAGCGCTCGATGTAGGGCTTGCCCGCCGGCAGCAGCGCCCGCGTGGAGGTGGCGAACGTCAGCGACTGGAAGGCGTAGGCGACCGAGAGCGCGGCGAGGGCGGCGGCGATGAGGAGGGTGAGGGACGGACGCGCGCAGGAGATGCGCACGATCCGGCGCAGGAGGCGCCCGGTGCGCGACGTCACGCCAGGCTACTCTTCGCCGGCGATGAACCGTTCGAGGCGCTGGCGGGCCACGTCGTCGGCCCACTGCTCCGGCGGGGACTTCATGAGATACGCGGAGGGCGCCAGCAGCGCGCCCTTGAGCCCCCGGTCGAGCGCGATCTTGCACGCGCGGATGGCGTCGATGACGACGCCGGCGGAGTTGGGCGAGTCCCACACTTCGAGCTTCAGCTCCACGTTGATGGGCTGATCGCCGAAGCCGCGGCCCTCGAGCCGGATGTGCGCCCACTTGCGGTCCTCCAGCCACGGCACGTAGTCGCTGGGGCCGATGTGCACGGAATCCGCCGGGAGGTCGTGGTCGAGCTGGGAGCGCACGGCGTCCGTCTTCGAGATCTTCTTGGAGACGAGGCGGTCGCGCTCCAGCATGTTGTAGAAGTCCGTGTTGCCGCCGAAGTTGAGCTGGCTCGTGCGCTCCAGCTTCACGCCGCGGTCCATGAAGAGCCGGGTGAGGACGCGATGCACGATGGTGGCGCCCACCTGCGACTTCACGTCGTCGCCCACCACGGGCAGGCCCCGGTCCTCGAAGCGCCGGCGCCAGTACGCCTCGCGCGCGATGAAGACGGGGATGCAGTTCACGAACGCGCACCCGGCGTCGAGGATCTGCTCGACGTACCACTTCGTCGCCATCTCGCTGCCCACGGGCAGGTAGTTGACGACGACGTTCGTGCGCGTCTCCCGCAGAATGCCGGTGATGTCGGCGGTGGAGCCGGGCGCCTTCGTGATCATCTGCGAGAGGTAGGTGCCGAGGCCGTCGTGCGTCATGCCGCGCTGCACGGGCACGCCGAGGTGCGGGACCTCGGC
This sequence comes from uncultured bacterium, assembly GCA_964419375.1. Classification (GTDB taxonomy): domain Bacteria; phylum Methylomirabilota; class Methylomirabilia; order Rokubacteriales; family CSP1-6; genus JBBDXO01. The sequence continues at coordinate 2,194 of CAYQQT010000090.1, read as the reverse complement.
GAAGCGCACGGTGTTGTTCGGCGGCTGCGCGATGGCCTCCGAGAGGTCGCGCCCCACCTTGCGCTCGTCGATGTCGAAGGCGGCCGAGAACTCGATGTCGCCCACGTGGTAGTCGCCGAGGCGCGCGTGCATGAGGCCGGGGACGAAGTCCTGCTCGGAGGCGGTGCGATAGTACTGGACGCCCTGGACGAGAGACGACGCGCAGTTGCCGACGCCGATGATGGCGACTCGAACGGATCCCACGGGCGGCCTCCCCTGGCTTGCGGCGAATGTTGACCCGCGGATGCAGCGGGGAACGAAGATGATGGCAGTGTAGCACAGCGTTGTATCATGCCCGCTGATCCGGGTCGGCCGAGGAGGACAGCATCGTGAGCGAGTCGTCGGTGGCGGTGGTGGACGAGGTGGCGCGTGCGCTCGCCGCGCTCGACGTGGAGGGAACGCGCAAGACGTACTGGGACCAGAACGAGTTCATCTTCCTCGAGCGCTGGCTGCCCGCCGCCCTCGTGCAACGCATGGTGGCCGAGGTGGAGCGGGTGCGTCCGGCCGTGCATCGCAACTACATTCCCAAGCACAAGAAGGGCGGCAGCGTCAGCTACTACACGCTGCTGGAGCAGGCGCCCACCATCATCGCCCTCTACCGCGCGCCCGCCTTCATCACGTTCCTGAGCGAGGTGACGGGGCAGCCGCTGCAGCCGTGCCCGGAGTCCGACCCGCATTCGTGCGCGCTGTACTTCTACACGGAGCCCGGCGACCACATCGGCTTCCACTTCGACACGTCGTACTACAAGGGCTCGCGCTACACGGTGCTCATCGGGCTCATCGAGCGCTCGTCGAGCCGGCTCGTGTGCCAGCTCTTCAAGGGTGATCCCGGTGGCCGCCCCCTGGTGGAGTTCCGCCTCGCCACGCACCCCGGCACCGTGGTCGCCTTCAACGGCGACAAGCTGTGGCACGCCATCACGCCCCTCGGCGAGCACGAAGAGCGCGTGAGCCTCACGCTCGAATACGTCACCAACCCGTCCATGAGCCCCGTCAAGCGCCTGTACTCGAACCTCAAGGACGCCTTCGCCTACTTCGGCGTCAAGGCCGTGTTCCGCGGCGCGAGGCGGCGGCTGCACGCGAATTAGCACGCCCCGCCTGTCTGCCGCGCGAATTAGAACGGGCGTGCCGCCTAGCTGTTGGAGCATGGGGGGCCTCGAAGGGCCCCCCATGTCCCCCCGGAGGCGGGCAACCGTTTAAAGCCTGCCTCTCTATCTGCGCGCGATCACGTAGGCGAGTCTGGCCAGCCAGTAGGCGTGCGAGCCCGCGGCGACCACGATCATCAGCGGGAGCAGGGCCGGTGGGTAGACGGCGAGGGCGGCGATGAAGAGGAGCAGCATGGCGTAGAAGCCGTCGCGGGAGCTGAGCGCGTCGAGGACGCTGCCCACGGCGTCGGTGTCGCCCGCGGGCGGCCAGATCTTGGCGACGGCGGCGCTGGCGATCACGCCCGCGCCCGCCACCACGCCGAGGGCGGGTCCCGTGCTGGTGGCGACGCCGGCGCTGACGCCCATCGCGATCACGAGCGACGTGTGCACGACGGTGTCGGCGCCGACGTCGAGCCATTCTCCCGTCGCCGATTCCGCCAGTGTCAGCCGCGCCACCTCGCCGTCGGCGTGATCGAGCACCACCGCCGTCGTGTACAGGACGAGGCCCGCCGCGGCGGCGGGGGCGTCGGCGTGCCAGAAGCAGCGTGCGGCGGCCAGACCGACGGCGAGGCTGGCGACGGTGATCTGGTTCGGCGTGATGCCGAAGCGCACGGCGAGCCGGCTGATGTGACGGGAGAGCCGCCGGTGGAGCGCGACGTCCAGGCGCGTGTCGATGGGGCTTCCGAGCGCGTCGTAGAGGTGCCGCTCCGCCTCCGCGGCCGCGCGCGCGCCACCCACGCGCACGTACCAGCCGCCCCCGTCGAGGATTCGCATCTCGCCGCTCTTGCGCACGCGCTCCAGCGCCTCGCCGATGGGTGTGCCGGCCCCAAGCTCTGTGCCGAGCGCCCGCGCGAGGACGGCGTCGACGAGCACGACGGGCGCATCGCCAGCGCTCGACTCCGCGAGCACTGTCACGGGCACGGCGCCGAGCATTCGTGCCAGCGAGGGCGCGGCGGTGAGCGCCGCCGCCGGCACGAGCAGGGTGGGTTCCGCCGCGACGTCGCCCCCGTCCA
>CAYQQT010000089.1:0-10253 GCA_964419375.1 uncultured bacterium | reverse complement strand
TCCTAGGCGGCGAGGAGCTCGCGACTGCGACGTAGGCCGCCAGGGAGCGAGCGACGAGCCAACGACGGAGATGGCGTTTTTCGCGCCTCGTGAATCCCCGTAGGGGGGCAGCGCCCTGCTAGACTGGCAGGACGAGCGAGACGGTGGCGCCTTCCGGGGTGGATTCGAAGGTGAGGCGGCCGCCGTGGAGGCGGGCGACGCGCTCGGCGATCAGGAGTCCGTAGCCGCGGTGACCGGGCTTGGCGGAATGGCCGAGACGGATGAGCAGCTTCGGGTTCGTCGTGCGCAGGCCCTCTCCGCGATCGCGCACGCTCACCACCGCCTCCCCCTCCGCGCGGGCGGCCGTCACACGCGGCGGCGGCGCCCCCTCCTTCGTCGCCTCCACCGCGTTGCCGATGACCTCACCGAGCGCGAGCACCAGGGCGGCCTCGTCACCGAGCACCGACGGCCACTCGCCCTCCTCGAGGACCACGGCGGGCGCGTACGGCTCCGCCGCTTGCGCGGCGACATCCCGCAGGGCGATCGGTTGAAGGGGTCCCACCTCGACGGCGGCCACCGTGAGCGCGTCGGGAAGCATGGCGGCGACGCGGGCGAGCTGCTGGACGATGGTGCGCAGGCTGTCGGCGGCCCCCGGATCGTCGGCCACCGCGCGCTTGAGAACTTCCAGATGGATGCCGGCGGAGTTCAGGGGCCCACGGAGATCGTGGAGAAGCCTGGCCAGCTCCCCCGGCAAGGGGCGCCGGGCCAGGTCTTCCCCGCGACCGGCCATCACGTCAGGCGCGCCGACTTCACCGCCTGGATGCCGTACTTCGCCAGCTTGTTGTAGAGCGTCTTGAGACTGATGCCGAGCAGCTGGGCAGCCCGGCGCTTGTCCTGGTTCGTCTCGTCGAGCGCGCGCAGGATGAGATCGCGCTCCATCTCGCGGATGGGGGTGACGGATCCCGCGGCCATCGCGGGCGCGGCCGCCACCGCGCGCAGGACGTTCTCGGGCAGATGCTCGGCGGCGATCATCCCGGTGCCGCTCAGGACCACCGCGCGCTGGATCACGTTGCGCAGCTCTCGCACGTTGCCGGGCCAATTCCACCGCTCCAGCTCGCGCTCGGCTTCCGGCAGCAGCCCGCGCACCTGCCGGTTGTCCTGGCGGTTGAACTCTTCGATGAACGTCCGCGCCAGCAGCGGGATATCCTCCCGCCGCTCGCGCAGGGGTGGCAGGCGGATGGAAAACACGTTGAGCCGGTAGAAGAGGTCTTCGCGGAGCTGGTTGGCGGCGATGGCCTCCGTGGGCACACGGTTGGTCGCCGCCACCACGCGCACGTCGACCTGGATCTCACCCTTGCCGCCGCCCACGCGCCGGAACGTGCCTTCCTGCAGGACGCGCAGCAGCTTGGCCTGAGTGTTGGTGTCCATCTCCGCGATCTCGTCGAGGAAGAACGTACCGCCGTCGGCCAGCTCGAAGCAGCCCAGCCTGCGCTCGGTGGCGCCCGTGAAGGCGCCACGCTCGTGGCCGAAGAGCTCGCTTTCGATCAGCGTCTCCGGGATGGCCGCGCAGTTGATGGCGACGAACGGCTTGTTGCGGCGGTTCGAGAGGTCGTGAATGGTCCGCGCGACGAGCTCCTTGCCGGTGCCGCTCTCGCCGTACACGAGCACGGGCGCGGTGCTGGTGGCCGCGAGCTCGATCCACCGATAGACCTCCTGCATGCCCTTCGACTGGCCCACGAGCTGCCCGAAGCTGCCCTTCTGGCGAAGCTGGTGGCGCAGGAAGTTGACCTCGCGCGACAGCGACTCCTGCTCGATAGATTTTTCGAGCAGGACCTGCAGCCGGGTGGCGTCCACGGGCTTGGTGAGGTAGTCGAAGGCGCCGTGCCGCATCGCCTCCACCGCCGTCTCCACCGTGCCGTGACCGGTCACGAGGAGCACGATGGGCGGCCGGCCCGTCTCCTTCAGTTTTTGCAGCAGTGTGAGGCCGTCCATCTCGGGCAGCACGAGATCCGTCAGCACGACGGCCGGATGCTGCGACTCGATGAAGTTCAACGCCTCTTCGCCCGACGACGCCGTCTCGACGTCGTAGCCCCACTGGCCGACGAGCCTGGCCAACCCGTCGCGCTCGGCGGGCTCGTCGTCGACGATCAGGATCTTGCCGCTCTTTGCCTGTTCGCGTCTGCTGGGATTCACGTCTGCCGCCTGCTCTCTGTCAAGAGGTTGATGGCCTGCGCGTCGCGCGTGCACGCGCTGCACGGAGCGCTGGATCTCGAATCGTGAACCGTCACCGGGGCAGCCGTCGTTACCGCCGCTGGACCTGGAGGTTGTTGACCACGCTCTTGACGCCCTTGACCTGCCACGCCAGCTGCTCGGCGCGCGCTTTGTGCTCCGGGCTCTCCACGGTGCCATTCAGGTAGACGGTGGCGTTGTTGGTATCGACGTTGACCCGGGTCATGTTCGACGCCTTGTCGGCGACCAGCTTCGTCTTCACGCTGGCGGTGATGGTGCCGTCATCGATGTTCTCTCCGGCAGACTTGCCCGTCATCGAACGGCAGCCGGCCACGAGTGAGGCCAGCATCAGTACGATTGCGATCGTCTTGAATGCGCGTGTCATTGCATGCTCTCCATACGTCCTTTGTGGTTGCTGTGTGCGGTGTGCGGGGCCGCGACCGCAGGACTGAAGGAACCGCGTCGCCTTGCTGAGACCTCGCGTGATCCCCATGCCGCCTTCTCCTATACTGGAACGGCTTGCCTAGTTTAAGGCAGGTACCGTGCCACTTGGCTACACCATAAAAAATATCGTTTTATATCAAACATTTCCAACGCATCTTCGATGCGTTTCGCCTCGCAGGACCTGACCTGGGCGTGTAACTCCTACACCCTAAAAAGAGGAAGAAGTTTCAATTTGTAGGAGTAACAGTCCCGCGCAAGCGCCTCATTGTGAAGATTCGCACCTAGATAGAGGGCGAACGGCGGTTGGCATAGCGGCTGCATTTGCCGACATCAAGCAGCGCCAGACCATTCGCCCGGAGGCCTTCATGCACGCCACATCAGCGGTTCCCTTGGCTGCGCCGGCCCCCCAAGGCCACCAGCGCCGGCCACTCTTCAAGTCCGACTACCCGCGAACCATCGACCGCTACATCGACTATTTCGAGGGAGACAGTGACGACGCGTGTGGGGAAACGCTTCTCGACCGACTCGCGTGAATCGCAGTCGCTGCCTGCCGTCCAACACGGGAGGAGGACGTCTGATGATCCGTTTCCTTCGTACCACCATGCTCGCATCCCTGATGGCCCTGACGGTGGCAGCGTGCGCCGTGCCCGCGAGCTCCGGGGGCTCGGCCTCTCCCTCGCCCACGACCCGAGCACCGGAAGAGGGTCGTCGCCCCACCACCTCCACTCGGCGCGTCGATCCCGCCGAGGCCGCACGCCTGCAGCGCGTGATGATCCCCCTCATCCGCGCCATGAACAATCCGCTGCCGCTGAACAAGGTCAAGGTCGGCATCATGGACGATCCCGCGATCAACGCGGCCAACGCGGGCGGTGGACAGTTCTTCGTCACCACCGGGCTGTTGCAGAAGGCGAACGACGAGCAGCTCACGGGCGTGCTCGCGCACGAGATCGCGCACGATGACCTCCGGCACGTCGCCAAGGCGCAGACGCTCGGCGCCGGCCTCAACATCGGCATGATCATCCTCGACCAGATCATTCCCGGCAGCGGCGCCCTCACCCCCATCGCGGGCGAGCTGGTGGCCCGCGGCTACAGCCGCAAAGAGGAGTACGCAGCGGACACTCACGGGGTCGAGATCCTGACCCGCGCCGGCCTGTCGCCGGACATCATGGCCAACACGCTCACCTGGCTCATGCAGACCTCTGGTGGCGGCAGCAAGGGCGGATTCTTCTCCACCCATCCGGGGACCGGCGAGCGCATCGAGGCGCTGCGCAAGCTTCGTTGACGTCACGAGAAAGGGAGACACCCATGCGCGGCGTTCGTCCCTGCCCTCCTGCCCTCGCCGTGGGGCTCGCCGCCGTCCTCAGCGCGTCGGTGGCGCTGGGCGGCTGCGAGACCGTCCGTGAAAACCCGAAGACGTCGATCGGCGCGGGCGCCGGCGCAGCGGCCGGCGGCGTCGCGGGCGGCCTCATCGGCCGCAACACGACGGGCGTCGTCGTCGGGGGCCTCCTTGGGGGTCTCGCCGGCGGCGCCATCGGCTACTACCTCGAGCGCCAGGATCGCAACCGCGCGCAGGCGGCGAGCGAGGTCGGATACGACGCCGGCCAGGGCACCGTCGTGCGCGTGGAGCAGGTGCAGGCCAACCCCGGCTCCGTGCGCGCCGGCCAAACGGTGAACATCGTTGCCACGTACACCGTGCTCACGCCGCAGGGCGACCAGACGGTGGCGGTCCGTGAGACGCGTGAGATCCGGCACAACGGCGCCCTCGTCGCCAATCCCACCACGGAATTCTCGCGGACCGACGGCACCTTTACGAGCGCCCTGCCCATCACCCTGCCCGCCAACGCGGGTCGTGGCGCCTACGAGGTGACGACGACGGTGGCGGTGGGAGATCGCGTGTCACGCGGGAGCACGAACTTCCGCGTGAATTGATCTTGATTGAGATGGGGGGACGGGGCCCCCCAAGCCCCCCGGGCGGCGGACGCTCGTCTAAATGCAGGTGGTCGGTCTGAACTTTCTTGATTTACTTGGGGGCCTCGACGGCCCCCAAGCCCCCCGGCGGCGGACGCTCGTTACAAGGCATGCGCCCTAGATCTTCAGGTCGGCATTCTCCGGTTGGGGGCGCTGCTCGTCGGGCTTGAGGTCGTTGAAGCTGCGTTCGCCGTTCTGGTCGGCGAGGAGGAGACGGACGTAGAGGCGGTCGCCGACGAGCACCGCGTGCGTGAGCACGATCACCGTGGGCGTGAACGAGATGGCGTCGTTCAGGACGTTGTCGACCGCAGCCTGCAGCGCGGTCTTCAGCTGTCGCTGATCGTCCGCGTCCGCCAGCGCCACCGACGTCGTGACTTCCACGACGAAGGCGGACGCCGGCGTCGCGGACCACGCCAGCAGGAGAGCGGCGGCGGCGGCGACCAGGGTTTTCACGTCAGTCCCGCTTCAGTATCTTCCCGAGCACGAATCCGAGGCCGACCGTGAGCGCGATCGCCTGCAGGGGGTGACCCTGGACGAAGCGCCGGGCGTCGGCCGTCCACGACTCCAGGGGCCGGCCCGTCACGCGCTCGATCTGGTCGTTGGCGTCCTGCGCGTAATTCTGCGCGCGCTCCGACACGCGGCCGATGCGCGCCTGCATGTACGAGCCCGCCTTCGATGCGGCATCCTGCGCGCTGTCGGCGATGAGCCGCGCGCTCGCCTGTGCACTCTCGCTCATGGCATCGATCCGCCGGTCTTCCATGAAGAAGCTCCTTCTCTGGTGCGGCCTGTGGGTGTTCAGTGCGTCTTGCTGCGTGTGGCTGCGACTTCTATGCCAGCGGCCGGGCGCGCCGCAGGCGGCCCCCCTCGAGCAGCGGGGCCAGCGATTGCGAGTGATTGATGCTGCTCGCGAGGGGATCGCCGAGCCGGCTCAGCCGCTCGCGCGTGTTGCCCATGTGGAAGTCCTCGGGGTACGTGGCGCGCTCCAGCTCCGGCCACTCGAGCGGCATGGACACGGTGGCGGCCGCATACTCCCGCACCGAGTACGGGCTCACCAGCGTGGCGCCGCGGTGATTGCGGTGCACGTCGATGAGGATCTTGCCCCGCCGCCGCGCGCGCCGCATGTCGAGCGTGAACAGGCTCGGCTCGCGCGTGCGCGCCATGCGGGTGATGGCGTCGGCGGCGGTGCGCACCTGCTCGAAGCTGTGGACGGGAGCGAGCGGCACCACGACGTGCAGGCCGCGGCCGCCGGAGGTCTTCACCCACGCGCGGATCCGGTACTGCGCGAGCAGCTCGCGCAGCAGCAACGCCGCGTTGCGCACCTCGCGGAAGGCGATCTCGGTGGGATCCAGGTCGAAGAGGAGCTGGTCCGGGCGATCGATGGCGTCCACGGTGCACGACCACGGATGGAACGAGACCACGCCGAGGTTGATGAGGTACGCGAGCACGGCGCGATCACCACCCACCACGTACTCCGCGTAGCCCTGGGCGGCGTGCTCGCTGCGCACGCGGCGCGTCGCGATCCACGAGGGCAATCCCGGCGGCGCCGTCTTCTGGTACACGCACTCGCCGCTGATGGCGTCGGGACCTTTGAGAAAGCTGAGGGGCCGGTGGGCGAGGTAGGGCAACACGTAGTTGGCGACGTCGAGGTAGTAGTCGAGGACGTCGCCCTTCGTGATCTGGGCTTCCGGCCACAGGACGGCGTCGAGCTGGTTCAAGATGATGCGGCGGCCGTCCACGTCCATCACGCGCGTGCTCGCGCCCGTGTCCTTCACGACGCACGCCTCCGTGCGGCGGCCCGGCGCGCCGCCGCCGCCGCCGGGCGCGCTCCCTTACGCCCGTCGGCGCGCGCAGGCGCCGCCTTCAGGCTCGCTTCCAGCGCGTGCATGAGGTCCACCACTTTCGTGGGAGGCTTGCGGGCGCTGGTGGGCACCGCGATCTCGCGGCCCTCGACCTTCTGCTCGATCGCCTTGAGCAGCGTCTCGCGGTACTGGTCGTGATACTTGTCCGGCTCGAACGAGCCCGCGAGCGTATCGACGAGCTGCAGGGCGAGGTCGACCTCACGCTTGTCGAGGCCGGCGTCGCCACGCGGCACCGACAGCTCCGCGGGGGTTACGATCTCGTGCGAGAAGCGCATGGTGAGGAGCATGAGGACGTCGCCCTCCACCTTCACCGCCGCCAGGTGCTCACGCTGGCGCAGGACGACGGTGGCCACGCCGATGCGGCCGCTCCGCTTGAGCGCCTCGCGCAGGAGCGCGTACGCCTTCGTCCCCGTCTTCTGGGGCTCGAGGTAGTACGGCTGCTCGAAGTAGACGACGTCGATGTCGTCCTCGGGCACAAAGTCCCGGATGTCGATGGTCTGCGTCGCCTCCACGCCCGCTTTGCGGAAATCCTCCTCGGTCATGATCACGAACTCGCCCTTCTCGTACTCGTAGCCCTTCACGATCTCCGACCACGGCACCTCGACGTTCTCCTCCACGCAGAAGCGCTTGTAGGAGACGGGGCTCTTGTCCTTGGCGTGCAGGAGACGGAACGACAGATCCTCGCGCGTCGTGGCCAAGTAGAGGCCGACGGGAATGCTCACGAGGCCGAAGCTGAGGGCGCCTTTCCACATGGGACGCATGCAGGGTCCTCAACCGCCGTCATGCACGCAGTTGCGCACCAGGTCGGGGCCTTGTCACGTCACGCCGCCAGGCGGTGGCGTTCGGCGATGAAGCGGTCGACGGCGGCTAGGGTGGTGGCCACGGTCATGCCCGTCTGCACCGTGCGCGCCCCCATGCCCACGGCGCGGCTCACGGGCAAGCGCGAGAGCACGAAGCCGGCCGCGAGCGCGCCCGCGAGCACCGCATACGGCGTCCACCAGCGGTTCGGAACCTTGCGCCGGATGGCGTCGAGCTGGTGCTCGATCACTCGCCGCGTTACCGCAATGTCAGCCTGGATCTCAGCTGGGCTGCGAGCCATCGCCAGTTCTCCTCGAACGAAGTCAACGTTTGGTGGGGCCACTCGAGATGTGTGAGACGCCACGCGCTCCATGCGAGGCCGGCGAGCGCGAGCAGGAACACGAAGCCGCCCGCGATGACGAGGTGCTGCCATGCGCCGGCGAAGAGCGGAGCGATGGCGCCTGCGAGCAGCACGACGATGGCGGCGACGAGCGCGATGGCGGCCGGAACGGCCACCGCCACCGAAAGCGCGATCACGCGCGCGAGCTGCGTGGTCTCCGCCATTCCGAGCTCCATCTCGAGCTTGAAGAGGCGCATCAGACGCGCGAAAAGGCTCGGATCGTGCGACGCATCAGGCGCGTGGAGCGGGTGTACGGTAGCCATCGTCACGACAATAAAGCAATTCCAGGGCCACCGGAGGACTATGACTTCGGCTGCATACCCTGCAACTACCCGAAATCGTGCGAGGGCACGACATGGGTCAGGCGCGGGAGCGCCTCCACCCGCGCCGCGCGCACGGAGGTGACCCCGTCCTGCATTTGTAAGATTCCCTCCACGACTAAAAAGGGCTCCGCCACCAGCGCGTGCCGCGCGCGCGCGAAGAGGGCGGGCGTCACGATCACGTTGACGATGCCGCTCTCGTCTTCGAGGCTCAGGAACACGAAGCCTTTGGCGGTGCCCGGGCGCTGCCGCACGATGACGCTGCCCGCCACGCGCACGCGCGCGCCGTCGCCGGCGCGCGCGAGCTCGACGGCGCGCAGCACGCCGCGCTGCGAAAGCTCCGCGCGCACCATCGCCATCGGATGTCGTCCGAGCGTGACGCCCGTCCCCGCGTAGTCCGCCACGAGCGCCTCCGGCTCGGTCATGGAGGGTAACGGCGCACGCCCGACGTGGGCTGCCGCATCCGTGATGTCGGCAAACAGCGGGCCCCAGTGGGGGACGGCGGCCGACCAGAGGGCGGCCCGGCGGGTGGGGCCGAGGGAGGCGAAAGCGCCGATGGCGGCGAGCGTTTCCAGCTCGTTGCGCGCGAGCACGCCACGGGCGGCCACGTCGCGCACTTCGCGGAAGGGGCGCGCCTGCCGCGCGCGCAGAAGGGCGTGCGCCGCCGCCTCGCGCAGGCCCTTGACGTAGCGCAGCCCCAATCGCACCGCGTACCCCGATCCCGTCGAGGCGCGCTCCAAGGTGCACAGCCACTGGGAGCGCGTCACGTCGACGGGGAGAATGCGCAGGCCGTGGCGGGCGGCATCGGTGACGACGGTGGCGGCATGGTAGAAGCCCATGGGCTGATTGTTCAGCAGCGCTGCATAGAAGGCGGCAGGCTCGTGCACTTTCAGGTATGCGCTTGCATAGGCGAGGAGCGCGAAGCTGGAGGCGTGCGACTCCGGAAAGCCGTAGAGCGCGAAGGCGGTGATGGCGTGCACGATCTCGTCGGCCACCGCCCCCTCGATCCCCCGCTGCGCCATGCCCGCGCGCAGCTTCGTCTCCACGTCCGCCATGAGCGCGTCACTGCGCTTGAAGCCGAACGCGCGCCGCAGCTCTTCGGCCTCGCTGCCGCTGAAGCCCGCCGTCACCATCGCCATGCGCAGCAATTGCTCCTGGAAGAGCGGCACGCCGAGCGTGCGCTTGAGGATCGGCTCCAGGCTCGGATGCGCGTACGTCACCGGCTCGCGCCCGCGGCGGCGCCGGATATACGGATGCACCATGTCGCCCACGATGGGGCCGGGGCGGATGATGGCCACCTGCACCACGAGATCGTAGAAGCGCTCGGGGTGGATGCGCGGCAGCGTGGCCATCTGCGCGCGGCTCTCCACCTGGAAGACGCCGATCGTGTCCGCGCGCTGCAGCATCCGGTACACGGCCGCATCGTCGGCGGGCAGGTGCGCGAGATCGACGGCGCCGCCCGTCTCGCTCACGAGCTGGATGGCCTCCTGCAGCACCGACATCATGCGCAGGCCGAGGAGGTCGACCTTCACGATGCCGAGCGCCGCGCAGTCGTCCTTGTCCCATTGCACCACCACGCGACCGGGCATCGTGGCGGGCTCCAGCGGCACGAGATCGTCGAGCCGGCCTGCCGCGATGACCATGCCGCCCGAATGCTGGCCGAGGTGGCGCGGCAAATCCTGAACGCGTGTCCACAGGGCGGCGAAGGCGCGGATGCGCGGGTGCGCGGGATCGCAGCCCGCCTCCGCGAGATGGCGCGTGAGCATCTCGCTCGGATCCTGGTAGCCCCAGGTGGCGACGAGGGAGGCGAGCCGGTCCTGCATGTCCGCGGGCAGGCCGAGCGCCTTGCCCACCTCGCGCGCGGCGCTGCGGCCGCGGTACGTGATGACGTTGGCGGTCATGGCGGCGCCGAGCCGGCCGTAGCGGCGGTAGACGTACTGGATCACGGCTTCGCGCCGCTCGCCGCTCGGCAGATCGAGATCGATGTCGGGCCACTCGCCGCGCGCCTCGCTGAGGAAACGCTCGAAGAGCAGCTCCATGCCCACGGGATCGACGGCGGTGATGCCGAGCGCGTAGCACACGGCGCTGTTGGCGGCCGAGCCCCGCCCCTGCACGAGGATGTCGTGGGCGCGGCAGAACTCGACGATGTCCCACACGATGAGGAAATAGCCGGCGAGGTCGAGACGTCCGATGACGGCGAGCTCGTGCTCGACCTGGCGGCGCGCGCGCTCGGCGAGGCTGCCGCGCCCGTAGCGC
>CAYQQT010000088.1:0-10309 GCA_964419375.1 uncultured bacterium | reverse complement strand
CCGGCCGGTTCACGGTGAGCCGCACGGGCACCACGGTCTCACCCCTCACCGTCTTCTACTCAATCGGCGGCACCGCGAAGGCGGGCAGCGATTACAGCGCCCTGCAGGGTAGCGTGACGATCCCCGCAGGAGCGTTGTCGGCGCCAATTACCGTGACACCGATCAACGATGCGCTGATGGAAGGACCCGAGAGTGTGACGCTGACGCTCGCTGCGAGGGCCACGTATACGGTCGGCGCGGCGAGCAGCGCAACAGTGACGATCATCAGCGACGAGAGAGTAACGATCGCGGCGACAGATTCGACGGCGACAGAAGCGGGACGGACCACCGGACGGTTCACCGTGAGCCGCACGGGAAGCGCGACGGCTCCTCTAACCGTCTTTTACACTGTCGGCGGCACGGCAACGGCGGGCAGCGACTATATCGCCCTGCCGGGCAGCGTGACGATCCCAGCGGGGGCAGTCTCAGCCGCCATCATCGTCACGCCAATCAGCGACATTCTCATGGAAGCGACGGAGACCGTGGTGCTGACGCTTGCGGCGAGGGCCACCTACATGGTAGGCACGCCGAGCAGCGCGACGGTGAACGTCGTCAGCGATGAGAAAGTCACGATGGTGGCGACCGACGCGACGGCAACGGAGGCAGGACGCACCACCGGAAGGTTCATGGTGAGCCGCACGGGCAGCACCGCGGCGCCGTTGACCGTGTTCTACACGGTGGGCGGCACGGCCACCGCGGGAAGCGATTACATTGCCCTGCCGGGCAACGTGACGATCCCGGTAGGAGTCCTTTCGGCACCCGTCACAATCACGCCAATCAACGATCTACTGAGGGAGACCGCCGAGACGGTAGTGCTGACAGTTGCTGGGAGGGCCACCTACACGGTGGGGACGCCGAGCAGCGCGACCGTCACAATCGCCAGCGACGACTGAGATTTCGACACCAACAAGCTCAGCCGGTCGGCGTGTCACGGGACGAAGCTACGCGATACGCGGACGGCCTCCGCGGCCGCCGCACGCTTATCGCGTGCGGCCCCAAGACCCCGGTGACGCGCCGGCGGCCGGCGTCGGCACCGGCGCCGCGCTCGGCAGCATCACCCGGGCTACTCGTGGGACTCGGCGTGGTGGCGATCCCGGCGTGGGTCCACTGCGCGCCGCCGGACCCATCGCCGCCACCATGAAGCTGTGACCATTGCCGCCACAGACGCGACGGCGACGGAGAAGGGAACCACCACCGGCCGGCTCACGGTGAGCCGCACGGGCAGTACGACGGCACCTCTGACCGTGTTCTACGCCGTCGGCGGGCAGTGATTACGTGATGCTGCCGGGCAGCGTCACCATCCCGGCGGGTGCGCGCCAGGTGCGTATCACCGTCACGCCCGTCGATGATGCCGTGAAGGAAGGACCGGAGACCGTGGTGGTGACGTTTGCGGCGAACGCCGCCTACACGCTGGGTGGGGCGACGAGCGCAACGGTGACGATTACCAGCAACGAGTAAGCTCGCTGGTCTCCAGGACGTACGGGGTGGCGGCGCCGGCGCAACGTCTCGGCGCCACCACCTCATCGAAGTCGCCGATTCTGCCGCGCCGCCGTTAGCGACGCGGGGAGCGGGGGCGGCGCCTGACTTTGGCGAGCGGCGGCGGGCGGTGGAAAAGCTGACACCAGCGGCGGTTGTCCTCTCCTCCCGCCTCGCCGCTACCCGCCGGGTACGACTCCATCATGACCGCGGCATCGTCCGCCCCGCTCGCCCGCGGGGTGTGCAGGCCGCACCAGCGAAGATCGAGGATCTCGCGAATGGGGTCTGCCTCCGGCTCGCACGTCGGGCAGTAGAACCTTGCGACACACACGCTTTCTTCGGGCATCTCACCTCTGCAACACGGTGCGCGAGCACCACGTTCCCGGGCCGGTGAGGTACTCTGTCGCCCATGACGACCCCACGCTGGGGCCTCACGGTCCCTTTAGATGGTATCCCGCTGCACGCCCACGACCGCATTTATAGAGAAGCCGAAGACCTCGGCTACACGGACTTCTGGTCCGCTGAAGCGGACTCCGACCCCTGGATCCCCCTCGCGCTCGGCGCGGCGTGGACGCAGCGCGCGACGCTCGGCACCGCCATCGTGGGCGCCTTCACCCGTGGTCCCGCCATCATCGCCATGGGGGCGGCCGCCATGGGCGAGGCGGCGCCGGGCCGCTTCTGCCTCGGCATCGGCTCCGGCTCCAACGTCACCGTGGAGCGCTGGAACGGCGGCCGCTTCGAGCGCCCGCTGACGCGGGTGACGGAAGTCGTGCAGGCGGTGCGCCAGGCGCTCGACGGCGAGCAGGTCAACGTGCAGGGCGCAACGCTCAAGGCCTCCGGCTTTCGTCTGGGGCGGCCCGCGCCGTATCGCATTCCGATCTACGTGGCGGCGTTGCAGGAGCGCATGCTGCGGCAGGCCGTCCGCATCTCCGACGGCGTCATCACCAACTGGCTGTCGGCGGCCGACGTCAAGCGCGTGGCGGCGGTGGTGCGTGACGAGGCGACAAAAACCGGCAAGGATCCCGCCTCCATCGAGATCATGGCGCGGATCACCGTGTGCCCGACGCCGGAGCCGCGCGCCCGCGAGGCGTACCGGCGCGCCATCACCGCGTACCTGAACGTGCCCGTGTACCGCCGCTTCCACGAGTGGCTGGGCCGGGGCGAGGCGCTGCGTGAGATGAACGAGCGCTGGGACGCGGGCGATCGCAAGGGCGCGCTGGCGGCCGTGCCTGCGAATGCGGCGGACGAGCTGGGCGTCTTCGGCACGCCGGACGAGTGCCGCGCCAGGCTGCGCGAGTACGTCGCCAACGGGGTGACGATTCCCGTGCTGAACTTCATGAACCTCGAGCAGGATAAGGAAGCGCGCGCGAAGGAGAGTGTGGCGATGCTGCGCGCGCTTGCGCCCTAGCCGTCCCCGCTGAGCCCGGGCACGATGGTGGTATTCGGCAGGCGGCGGAAGACTTCGGGCGAGGTCTTGATCTTCGTGGAGCGGCTGCCGCCGCCGAGGATGAGCCAGTCGAGCGACATCAGCTTGTCGTCGACGTAGATCGGCAGATCGGGCGGCAGCGCGAAGAGCGTGACGCCGCCGATCATCATGCCCGTGAGCGCTTTCGTCTCGTCCGCGGAAGCGAACGAGACCCTGGAAACGCCCATCAGCCGCCTGACCGTGTGGTTGACGTCCAGCCTGGTCGTCGCTTTCACCACGCACGCGCAGTACTGCTTGGGCTCCTTCTTCGAGGCCACGATGATGGTATTGGCCGAATTCTCGAGCGGAATGCCGTACCGCTCGCAGAACGCCGCCGTGTCCGCAAAGTCGGGATCGATCTGCATGACCTCGTAGGGCACACCGAGGCCGTCGAGGATCTCGACCACGCGGCGGTCGACGTCGTCGCTCATCGCGCGCTGCGCTCGATGAAGACGGCGCCCAGCACCCGCAGCGCGTGCGCGGCCGCGGAGGGCCGGCTCCCCACGTACTCGATGCCCACGGGGCCTTCCTTGCCTTCGGGATCGATCTCCACGGCGATGCGCAGCGGTGAGTCCGGCCACCGGTAGATCAGCGCGTCGCCGTCCTGCACGCAGGTGCCCTGGAGCACGCCCTCCCATTGCACGCGCGCCCGCGCGCGATCGCGCGCGCGCAACCGCAAGCCCAGCACGGTGACCGGTGGCGGCGGATTTGCGGGAGCGGGGGGCGCCTGCCACGCTGTGTGGTCCTCGCGCTGCGACGACTGCGCGAGCTGCACCACGATGCCCATCGCCTGCTTGGGATGCAGGAACGCCTCCTTCCAGTCAGGGTGGACGTCCTTGTAGCCGACGATGCCGTAGCCGAGCGATTCCGCGCGATCACAGGCTTCGCGCAGGGAGGGCACCTTGAAGGTCACGTGGTGAATGCCCGGGCCGTGCTGCGCCAGGAAGCGGTGGAGAAACCCGTCCTCGCCGTGCGGCTCGAGGATCTCGATGCGCCCACCCCCCTCGAAGCGCCATTGGCCGAAGCGAAAAAACTCCGCGGTCATGCCGAAGTACGGGCTGCCCCCCAGGTCGCCCACGAGGACGGCGGGCGCGGCGGCCAGGTGGGGTAACGCAATTGCAATGTGATCGAACGTGATGTGGGCCATCGGTCCAGTGTACGGTATTGGGCGTGTCGGCCATCGCCGTCCACCACGTGAGCAAACTCTGGGGCGCGACGAAGGCCGTGGACGACATCAGCTTCGAGGCTGCCGTGGGCAAGCTGCTCGTCCTCCTCGGCCCCTCCGGCTGCGGCAAATCGACGACCTGCGATTGATCGCCGGCCTCGAAGCGGTCGACGCCGGACGCATCGCCATTGGCGGCCGCGACGTGACCGCAAACCACACGGGCTCGAGCGGCCGCGGCCGCACACTGAGAGCGGCGAGAGCGGTGATGGCCAGCGCCAGCGCGACGGCGTGCACCAGGGGTCGGCGGCGGCCAATCGAGCCCGCCACCCAGCCGCCGGCGACGCCCGCGAGAGCGGTGACCGCCAGATTCGCCACGAGGAACGGCCATCCGGGAACGCCGGGGGACGAGCCCATGGGAATGCCGTACGTGGCGACGAGGAGGATCGCCATGCCTGCGATCCCGAGAAGCGTCGTGGTGACGAGGCCGGCGGCGACAGCGAGCACGCTTCGAAGCATGGCGTCCTCCGAAGGGCAGGTCTCAGCGGGGCTCGGGGATCAGATGCGCGGAGTCGCCGACGCGCACGCGGCCGGGCGATCGCACCGAGGCGTACACACCGAAGCACCCGTCGTTGAGCTGACCGAGGTAGCGCAGGACGCGGACGTCCTCGTCGAGCGCGTGCTGCGACATCGTGGTCATGACGCAGCGCTGGGCCCGGTCCACGACGTGGATGCGAACGCTCACGCCGACCAACAGCGTGCGCCCGAGCCAGTCGTCCTCCGGGCGCTCGGCAGTGGCCGGCACCTCGAGCAGGATGTTGGGACGGAACCGCCGAACGTCGGGAACGTTCGCGTCGCCCATGCGCGCGGCCAGCCACCGCAGCGAGGCCGCGGACAGCAGGTGCACGGGCCCCTCGTCGAAGTGGGGCACGCCGTGCTCCGGCCGCACGGTGATCGCTTCCCCGAGCGCGGCCGACAGCGCGGCGTCCGCGACCGGCTCGCCGGCACGGATCCGTGAGCCGTCCGGACAGGCGATGACGGGGACGCGGCCTTCCAGCGAGGCGGAATAGTGCAGGAGACCGTCCAGCGTCCGGAAGCGCCGGGTCGTCTTCCCGCTGCCGATCTTGCCGTCGGCGCCGTACAGGGCAAAGCCGCGGTCGCCCGCCGCGCCCCGAGCGTCGAAGTCGAGCTCGTGGCAGCGCTCGCCTCCCATCGACTTCACCGGGTAGCCCCACAGCTCGGCGACGCGTCCCACGAAGATCATGCCGCCCGGCCTACGCGGCCTTCTGAGCCACGGCCTGGGCCACGACCATGCGGCCTTCGCGGAGGTTGCGCACGATGTTGTCGAACTTGGCGCGCGCTGTCTCGCCCATCAGGAGGTGAATGCCAAGAGGAGGCGGGCCCGACGCCTTCATGCGCTCCACGGCCGCCTCGAACCATTCGAGCGAGCGCCGGCTCGTGTCTTCCCAGTCGAGGATCCGGAATCCCACCGTCTGTAGAATCTCGCGCACCTCATCGGGCGTCGCGAGAAAGCTGATGGAGCTCATGTCGGCCCACGGCACGGGATAGTGCAGCTCGCCGTGGCCGCGAAAGATGTCGTGAAAGACCAGTCGGCCGCCGGGCGCCAGCACGCGCGCGATCTCGCCGTAGAAGCGCCGCTTGTCGGCGATGTTCATCTGCACGTGCTCGGTCCACACGACGTCGAAGGAGCCGGCCGCCTCCGGGATCTCCAGCGCGCTGGCGCGGCGGTACTCCACGAGCGCGTCGAGATCGACCATCCTGGCAAGCGCGTTCGCGGTGTCGACGTACTCCTGCGTGAGGTCGATCCCCGTCGCGCGGCATCGATGCTCGGCGGCGAGGTAGCGCGCCGAGCCTCCCAGCCCGCTCCCCACGTCGAGCACGCGCTGTCCCGCCTTCAGCGACGCGCGCGTGGCCAGCTCGACAGTGGCTTCGCGGCCGCGGATATGGAACTCGTCGACGGCGGCCAGATCCGCGGCACTCAGCCGCGCCACGTCCTTGCCCATGGCGCGCAGCCCGTTGAGGATGGAGGCAAGCACCTCACCACGCCCGTAATGACTCTCGATGGCGACCGCCGTCTTGTCCAATTTTCCCTCATGGGGGGCCTCGACGGGCCCCCCAAGCCCCCCGGCGCTCGGAAGCGCCCCGGCGAAGCCGTGGCGCTCCTCGATCAGAGTCCATCCACGCGAAAGACGCAGTCCGGCTTCAGCGCGCGCACGCTGGTCTGGCCGCAGAGTGCCATCGCGGTGCGCAGCTCGTCGCGCAGGATGCCCATGGCGGACGCCACGCCGGCGGCACCGCCCGCCGCGAGGCCCCAGAGCGCCGTGCGTCCGATGGCCACCGCCGTCGCGCCCCGCGCCACGCCCTTGATCACGTCGGTGCCGCGCGTGAAGCCGCCGTCCACGATGATGTCGGCGCGGCCCTCCACCGCCTCCGCGACAGCGGGCAGCGCGTCGACGGCCCCCTGCGTGGCGTCGAGCTGGCGGCCGCCGTGGTTCGAGACCCAGACGATCTTGACGCCTGCCTCCACGGCGCGCCTGGCGTCGCGCGCGGTCATCACGCCCTTGAGGCCGACGGGCAGCCGTGTGGTCTTCCGCAGCCACTCCACGTCGTCCCACGTCAGGCGCGCCGGGTACGTCGGATCCGGAGGCCGAGGATTCTTCATGTGCGCCATGGCGTCGCGCGGGCTGTAGCGCGCGGCGATGTCGCGCTCGCGGCGGCCGTACACCTGCACGTCCACCGTGAGGCAGACGGAGCCGAACCCGGCCGCTTCCACGCGCGCGAGCAGGTCCGCCGCCCACGCGCGATCACCCATGTGATAGAGCTGAAACATCTTCGACGCCGTGCTGGCCGCGGCCACCTCCTCGACCGGCCATCCCGTCACGCCGCTGAGAAAGACGAGCGTGTCGCCGAGCGCGGCGCCGCGCGCCATCTCGAGGTCGCCCTCGGGATGGAAGAGCAGCAGGCCGCCCATGGGGGCGATGACCACCGGCCACGACATCGGCACGCCGAGCAGTGACGTGGTGAGATCGATGTGGCGCACGTCGACGAGGATGTCCTGGCGGATGGCGAGCCGGCGCAGCGCCTGCCGGTTGCGGCGCAGCGTGGTCTCCGTCTCCGCCCCGCCGTCGCCGTAGTTCCACACGGCGCGGGGCAGCAGCTTGCGCGCCTGGCGGCGGATCTCGGGCTGCGTGACGAAGCGCGGGTTCACGATCGCCCTAGCTCATGCTGACCAGCCAGGCCAGCGCGCACGCGAGCTGAACGCCGGCGGGCCACCGCAGCGGGTTCC
The DNA here is from genome assembly GCA_964419375.1 of uncultured bacterium. Classification (GTDB taxonomy): domain Bacteria; phylum Methylomirabilota; class Methylomirabilia; order Rokubacteriales; family CSP1-6; genus JBBDXO01. The sequence continues at coordinate 2,860 of CAYQQT010000088.1, read as the reverse complement.
ACGAGGTCATCGGCGACTACGTATATCACGAGTGCGCGGCGCCGCTCTTGAAGGTGGGGGCGGCCACGCCGTCGATCACCACGTTGACGCAAGCGGGGCGGCCGCTCGCCACCGCGCGCGCGAGGGCGGCGTCGAGCTGCGCCGGTCGCTCGACGAGCTCACCGTGCGCGCCCAGCCCCTCCGCGACCTTGTCGTAGCGCGTGGGCAGGAGCTCGCAGGCGACGGCGCGCTCGGCGCCGTAATGCTGGAGCTGCAGCTGGTACTCGGCGTTCCAGCGGGCGTCGTTGCCGACCACGGCCACGACGGGCGCGCCCCCGCGCAGCGCGGTGTCGAGCTCGAGGGCGTGAAAGCCGAAGGTGCCGTCGCCGAGCAGCGCGAACACGGTCCGTTCCGGATGCGCCATGCGCGCCGCCACCGCCATGGGAATGGCGCTCCCGATCGAGCCGGAGGGGCCGTTGATCAGCCGCACACCCGCATCGAGTCCCGCCTGTGCCCACTGGCCGAACTCGCCGCCATCGGCCACCAGAATGGCGCCGGCGTCGAGGTACGGCTGCACGGCGGCACACACGCGCAGCGGATGCATCGGCGCCGCGTCCGCGTGCCGCAGTCGCTCCCAGGCCGCCGGCGTGGCGGCGCGCACGCGCGCGAACTCCTCCCCCCACCGCTCACCGTGCCACGCGTGGCCGCCGGCGGCGACGAGAAGCTGCTCGACCACGACCTCGGCGTCGGCGGCCACGGAAAGCGCGATGCGCGGATGCGCGGACGCGCCGTCGGCGATCCGCACGAAGCGGCACGAGGCCGCGAAGGCGGGCGCGCCGCCGAAGCGCAGGGAGAAGTCGAGCGCCTTGCCGAGCAGCAGCACGACGTCGGCCTCGGCCAGGCACGCAGCCGCCCCGTGCAGCCAGGGATCGTTCAGTCCCCGTGGGCTCTCCGCGGTGATGACGGGCACGCGCGTCGCCTGCGCCAGCCGCTGCACGGCGGCCCCGCGCCACCCGCGCCCCATCGACGGCCCCGTGATGATGACGGGACGCTTGGCTTCGGCGAGGAGCGCAACGACGTCCGTGACCGCCGTCGCGGGGACGCGCGCGGCCGCCACGGTCTCGCGTGACGGCGCCGGGGTCGACGTCGCCGCGCTCTCGAGCACGTCGCCCGGCAGGCTGAGATGCACCGGGCCCGGGCAGCCCGACGTCGCGATGGCGAGCGCGCGCGCGACGTCATTGCCGATGCGCTCGGGATCGGTCACGCTCCACGCCGCCTTGGTGACGGGGCGGGCGGCGGCCACCTGGTCGATCTCCTGGAAGGCGCCGCGGCCACGCTGCGCCGCCGGGCTCGCGCCGCTCAACAGCAGCACGGGCGATTCCTCCATCAGCGCCCCGTAGAGCGCCGACACCGCGTTGAGGTGTCCGGGGCCCGCGGTGACGAGGGCGACACCGGGCCGGTCGGTGAGACGGCCCCACGCGTCCGCCATGTGGACCGCGGCCGCCTCGTGGCGCGTGTGGATCAACGCCGGCCCGCGACCAACGGTGGCGTCGAAGACGGAGAGGATCTGGTTGCCGGACAGCGTGAAGATACGGTCCACGCCGCCGGCAAGCAACGCCTCGACGAGGCGCCCGGCGCCGGTTATTTCACGATCTCCAGCAGCTCCACCTCGAAGACCAGGGTGGCGCCGGGCCGGATCAGGGGCGGCGCGCCCCGGTTGCCGTACGCGAGCTCCGAAGGGCAGACGAGCTTGCTCTTGCCGCCCACCTTCATCTGCTGCACGCCTTCCGTCCAGCAGGGAATGACCCCGTTGAGCGGAAAGGTCGCGGGCTCGCCGCGCTTGACCGAGCTGTCGAAGACGGTGCCGTCGGTGAGCGTACCGTGGTAATGCACCTTGACCTTGTCGGTGGCTTTCGGCGAGGCGCCCGTGCCCGGCTTGATGGTGGTGAGGATGAGACCCGACGAGGTCTTGGTGGCGCCCTTCTCGCCGGCCGCCTTGGTCAGGTACGCCGAGCCTGCCTTCTTCTCGTTGGCGGCGACGGCGGTCGCACGCGTCTGCTGCAGCACCTGGACCTTCGGCCCGTACGTCTGCAGCTCGACCTTGCGCTCCTTGCCGAGGACGCCGTCGGTGAGGCCGGCCTTGACGATCTCGATCTCGGCCTCGGTGAGACCGAACGTCGACAGGTTCTGGCTCATGAGCAGCCCGAGCGCATACAGCGTCTTCTGCTCGTCCGTCTTCAGCTCCGGGGTGGTGGCGGCGGCGGCGGTGGCGATGATCAGCAGCACGAAGAGGACGGTCACGAGTTTTCGCATGCGGGTAGGATACCTCTGATCTCCTACACCTCGCACATCGTCCTGCCTACTCGGCATACGTCTCCGGCCTGCGCTGGCCGAAGCCTCATCTCAGGCGCGTTCTCGGTGCGGCTTCGTTGATGCTCGGCCTTGACCTCGCGCCCATCGACGACGTTAAGCTCGCCCCCCGGTCTTCCGAAGGCGACCTCGGCCATTCGGTGGATTGCCGCGAAGCCGCGGCGAAAGAGACCAGGAATGCCTTCGGCTACGCAGTAGGTGAGCTCAACGGCACTACAGGCGGCGTTCAGACAACGCTGTTGGTGCTGTCCATAACGACGTACCCGGCCGATTGGTGGTCACATTGTTCTTGAGCGCTTACGCGGTCGCCGTCCCCTTGATCCCGAGCACGCCGCGCAACGCCTCGATCATCCCGAGGTGGCGGTTCGCGTGTGACAGATGGAAGCCCAAATCTCCCGCCACCGTCGTCTCAACACCGGGCGCATCAGACACTTCCTTGCTCCGCGTGTCGATGACGTATTCCATCACCAAGTTCCGTGATGTCCCCAACTGTGAGACCTACGCCCGCCCG